>NZ_CAJCHS010000227.1 GCF_903970205.1 Nevskia soli
TTTCTTGATCGATCATGACCTGTCATGATAGACTCGCTTCATCGGAGTAGAGCCCGTTCTTATGCCCCAGACCCGTGAAAAGTTCGCCACACAGGTTAATGCCGAAATCCTGTCGGCGGTTCGCGCGCTGGCGGACAAAGAAGGCCGTCAAATCCAGGTGCTCGTGGATGAGGCGTTCGCCGACCTGATCGAAAAGCGCAAGAAGCAAACGCCGCGCGCGCACGTTATGGGCGCGTACCTCGCCAGTCACGAAAAGTACGGCCCGCTCTACAAAAAGCTCGCGGAGTGATGGATTACCCCACTGTGTCCGAAGTGCTGGCCATGCACGCGGATCAGATCGAACGCTATGGCGGCTCGCACGGCGTGAGAGACCCCGGTCTGCTGGAAGCCGCACTCTATCGGCCGCAGACCGGTTACTACGCCGACGTGATCGGGGAAGCAGCCGCGCTCTGGGAGAGCCTGGCGCAGAATCGCGCCTTCGTCGACGGCGATAAGCGGACGGCCTTCGCCGCCACCTATACGTTTCTCGCCATCAACGGCGTGCATCTGACGGCGGACGCCCAGGAAACATGGGAATTCATCGCCGCGCTGTACGAAGCCAACCAGTTCAGCTTCGACAAGCTTGTCGCGTGGCTGCGAAATAATGTGAAGCAAAACGGGCCTGAAAACTAGCTCGATCCAGCGGTACGCGGAAGGAAGCCGTCCCGACTCCATATTGCCTCGCCAAACAACGTAAAAGGTGCGTTTTCGCTACTAAGTACGAGCCCCACCACATTCGATCATTGACATTCGTGTATGGCTTCGGACAGCATAGTGCGAGGAGCTTCGCTCAGAAATGAAGCTGTATATCGGTAATTTGCCCTTCAAGGTGAACGAGGCGGATGTCTCGGGATGGTTTCAGCAGCACGGGGTAACGGTGGATTCGGTGACGATCATGCGCGATCGTTTCTCGAACGAGCCACGGGGGTTCGGGTTTGCGGAAATTCATGACGATAACGAGGGACACCGGGCCATCGAAACCTGCCACGGGCAGCAAATGAACGGACGCGCGCTGGTGATCAACGAAGCGCGGCCTATGCCAAAAGGTGGGCCGCCGCGGGGAGATCGCGGGGATCGGCCGCCCCGCCGCGAGCGCGGGAATTATTAAGCGTCTCGGGAACGGCTAGTCATCGGGGAGTAATCAGCCCGCCCAGTTTGCCAGCGTCCCCCGCAACCATCCTCTGAAATCGGGTCGAGTAAGCTTCCAGGTATTTCAACCCCGAACCTGTGTTGTAGATCACGACGGTTTCCTCGCGCCCAGCCTCGCGCCCAATTACGCCCGATTGGATGAGCTTCTCGAGCGCGCGTACGCAGGCTGCGCCTTCCGGCGCGATAAACAATCCATCTTCTGAAGCAAGTTCTAACCCGGCGTCGACAAGATCGCGATCGCTCACCGCAATCGCCGTCCCGTTGCTCTTGCGAAGAATGTCGAGGATGAGGAAATCCCCCAGCGGTTTGGGAACGCGCAGCCCGCTGGCGACGGTTTGCGCTCCGGTGAAGAACTGGCTTCGTTCCGCGCCCTGCTCGAAGGCGCGCACGATGGGCTGGCAGCCTTCGGCTTGAACGGCGATCATACGGGGACGGCGGGAATCGATCCAGCCGAGCGCTTCCATCTCCTCAAACGCTTTCCACATGCCGATGAGTCCCACGCCGCCGCCGGTCGGGTAAAGAATCACGTCGGGCAGCTTCCAGTCGAGCTGCTCGGCCAGTTCGTAGCCCATCGTTTTCTTGCCTTCGACGCGGTACGGTTCTTTCAGCGTGCTGATTTCAAACCAATTCTCGATCGGGGCGCGCTCGGCGACGATCCGAGCGCAATCGCTGATCAGGCCGTCGACGAGGGTAACGCGGGCGCCGTACGCCTGGCACTCGATGAAATTCGATTGCGGCACGTCGGCGGGCATGAAGATATGCGCTTCGATTCCGGCGGCGGCGGCGTACGCGGCCGACGCGCTCGCCGCGTTACCGGCGGAAGGAACCGCGACTTTTCGAATGCCGAGCTCGGCGCATCTGGATATCGCGCAAGAGAGCCCCCGCGCTTTGAACGAACCGGTCGGATTGATTCCGTCGTCTTTGACAAAAAGGTGCGGAATCCCCAGGCGGCGGCTGGTGTTCGGGACCGAAAGAAGCGGCGTCCACCCCTCGCCGAGTGAGATAATGAAAGCTCTATCTTGAACGGGCAAAACAGGTGCGTAGCGCCACATGGACCGGGGCGTTTTGTTGAGGCTGTTGCGGTTCCACTCCCGGCGGGTTCGTTCCAGGTCATAGCGGGCGAGCAGCGGCCCTTCGCAGGTGCAGAGATTCTGCGGCTGGGACGCCGGAAATTTAGTACTACACACACTGCACTCCAGATGCGTCAAACTAGAAAGAGTCCCATTCGTCATCTCATGTTCACCCGTCGTGCCCACCGCCGTCTCGTTGAGTGTATCGGAGCCCTTGGTATTTGCGGGATGTTCAGTGGCGCAGCGCTGCATGCAGGGGAGCGGATCGTCCTGAACACCGGTTTCGAGATTCACGCGGATTGGCACGAAGTGAACGGCGACGCGGTGCTGGTACATGATGGCTCGGGGGTGACTCAGCTTCCGGTGTCGTCCATTCGCGAGTACAAAGTCGAGGAGTATCTGGAGCCGACGCCCGCGCCGATCGTTCCCCAGCCAACTCCAGTGGCCGCGTCTCCGGCGGTAGGCGGCGGCTCGGTTGACCCCAAGCAGCTGGTCCGCGACGTGATCGCCAAGCAGAATCTGCCGCCGGAGATGGTCGCTTTGGTCAACTCCGTGATGAAGCAGGAGTCGGGGTTCCACGCCGGCGCGGTGTCTCCGAAGGGCGCCATCGGCCTGATGCAGCTGATGCCCGCAACGGCGCGCGATCTGGGCGCCAATCCCCAGGATCCCGCGCAGAACGTGGACGCCGGTACGCGCTACCTGACCGCGCTGCTGAAGAAGTACGAAGGCCGCGACGATCAGGTAATTCGCGCGCTGGCCGCCTACAATGCGGGGCCGGGGGCCGTCGATAAATATAACGGCGTGCCGCCTTATCGCGAGACGCGCGATTACGTGCGGAAGATCGTGAAGAATTACCAGGCTCAGACCGCCCAAACCGGCGAATAAATCCCTTTCTCCTCAACGCCGTTCGCTAAACTAAAGCATAGACATGGACAGTGCCAACTCGTTCGGCGCGGCGACGGATTTGCGCGTCGGCGATGCCGAATTTCGCTATTACAGACTTGCCGCGCTTGAAGAGAAAGGAATCGCGCGTATCTCGCGCCTGCCCTTCTCGACCAAGATCCTGCTCGAAAACCTGCTGCGTCACGAGGACGGCAAGAAAGTATCGGCTGAAGACATCGATTTCGTGGCGCGCGGCGTCGGCGGCCCGCAAGCCAAAGAGATCAGCTTCATGCCGGCGCGCGTGCTGCTGCAGGATTTCACCGGTGTGCCGGCCGTAGTCGATTTGGCCGCTATGCGCGACGCGCTGCGATCCATGGGCGCGGACCCGAGTAAGGCGAATCCGCTGTTGCCCGCCGATCTGGTGATTGACCACTCGGTGCAGGTGGATCAGTTTGGTTCGAAGAACGCGTTTTCCATGAACGCGCTGCTGGAGTTCCAGCGTAATCGCGAGCGCTACATGCTGCTGCGCTGGGCGCAAACGGCGTTTACGAACTTCCGCGTGGTGCCGCCGGATACGGGCATCGTTCATCAAGTTAACCTGGAGTATCTGGCGCCCGTTGTGTTCCGGAAGAAGTCCGGCGAGCGGACTTATGCGTATCCCGACACCTTAGTGGGAACCGATTCGCACACGACCATGATTAATGGGCTTGGCGTCGTCGGTTGGGGGGTTGGTGGAATTGAAGCGGAAGCTTGTATGTTGGGGCAGCCGATTTCGATGCTCCTGCCTCCGGTAGTTGGATTCAAGTTGCACGGTAAGATGCCGGAGGGTTGCACGGCGACCGATCTGGTGCTGACGATCACGCAGATCCTGCGCAAGAAGGGTGTCGTCGGTAAGTTCGTCGAGTTCTATGGAAACGGGCTAAGCGCGCTAAGTCTGGCGGATCGCGCAACGGTTGCGAACATGGCGCCTGAGTATGGCGCGACGATCGGCTTCTTCCCGGTTGACTCGGAAACTTTGAACTATCTGCGCGCTAGTAATCGCGATGCGCAGTTAGTCGCGTTAGTGGAGGCTTACTCCAAAGAACAAGGTCTGTTCCGGACCGATGATCTGCGCGATCCGCTCTTTTCAGACACTGTGGAGTTGGATTTAGCGACGGTTGTCTCCTCGATGGCCGGACCGAAAAGGCCGCAGGATCGCGTCAATGTGCCGGAGGTACCGGCGAATTTCCAGACCGCGTTCAAAGATTTCCTGAAGAAGAAATCGCCGATGTCGATCGACGGCTTCTCGGGGAATCTCGAAACCGGAGCCGTGGTCATCGCGGCGATCACCAGCTGTACCAATACGTCGAACCCTTCGGTGATGGTCGCGGCCGGACTGCTGGCCAAGAAGGCTGTCGAGCGCGGGCTGAAGTCAAAACCGTGGGTCAAGACGAGTCTGGCGCCGGGGTCTAAAGTTGTCTTCGATTATCTGACTAAGTCGGGACTTATGCCCTACCTGGAGGCTTTGAACTTCCACTTAGTCGGTTATGGCTGCACAACGTGCATCGGCAATAGCGGGCCTTTACCGGAGCCGGTTGCGTCGGCGATCCAGAAAGAGAATCTTGTCGTGGCGGCGGTGCTGAGCGGCAACCGCAATTTTGAGGGCCGCATCAACGCGTTGGTGAAGGCGAACTATCTCGCTTCTCCGCCGCTCGTGGTTGCGTACGCGCTGGCCGGAAACGTGAGTTGTGACATGCAGAAAGACTCGCTCGGCAGCGATGCTGAAGGCAGGGCGGTGTATCTGCGCGATATCTGGCCGACCACCGAGGAGATCCAGGCGACGATCCGGTCGACCATCGACGCTGAGATGTTCCGCAACAGCTACGAGCAGGCTTTTACCGGCGACGATAACTGGCGCGGCATGTCCGTTCCCACCGGCGAGAACTTCGCGTGGGACCCGGATTCGACTTACATCAAACATCCGCCGTACTTCGAGAAGATGGTCGATCCCGCCCGCGAGATCAGAGATCTCAGCGGGATGCGCGTGCTGGCTTTGTTAGGCGATTCGGTTACGACCGATCACATCTCGCCCGCCGGCTCGATTCCGGCGGATAGTCCGGCCGGGAAGTATCTGATCGAGCAAGGGGTCGCACCGAAGGACTTCAACAGTTATGGCGCGCGCCGCGGTAACCACGAAGTTATGGTGCGCGGAACACTGGCGAATATCCGGTTGAAGAATCAACTCGCTCCGGGTACGGAAGGCGGCTACACGGTCTACTTACCGGGAAACGAGCAGATGTTCATCTACGACGCTTCGGTCAGGTATCAGGCCGCCGGTGTCGGGCTCATCATTTTAGCCGGCAAAGAGTATGGCACCGGCTCTTCACGGGATTGGGCTGCGAAGGGCGTCAACCTACTCGGCGTCAAGGCGGTTATTGCAGAGAGCTTCGAGCGCATCCACCGCACCAACCTGGTGGGGATGGGCGTGCTTCCCCTGCAGTACCTGCAGGGCGATACCGCGCAGAACCTGAAACTCACCGGCAAAGAGAGTTACTCCATTCTGGGGATCAGTGCCGCTCTGGAAGGTAAACCGCGGGCGAAGGTAGTCGCGCGGGCGGACGATGGCAGCGCGAAAGAGTTCGAAGTGCAGGTTCGCATCGATACCCCGCAGGAAGCCGAATACTTCCGTAGTGGCGGCATCTTACCCTACGTGCTTCGCCAGTTAGCCGGCCAACCGGTAGGCGTTCCCGCCTGATGTTCGACACAATCGAGAAGAAGGTCGCGGAAGCGTTTGCTTCGGCGATTGCGCTGCGCTTTGGTATCGAGAAGCAGGTAGGCCTTGAGCAGCCGAAACAGACGAGCTTCGGGGAACTGGCGGTTCCGGCCGCCTTCCAGCTCGCGCGAGAGTTGAAGCAGCCGCCGCGCAGGATTGCCGAGCAGTTAGTGGAAGCGATCGGTCCGATTCCCGGCGTCAAGTCGCTGGAGATCGCCGGTAACGGATATGTGAATGTCCGGCTAGACCGCGGTGCTTATGCCGACTTACTACTCCGCGGCGCGAGAGAGGCGCAGACTGTACCCGGTAAGATCATCGTCGAGCACACTAACATCAATCCGAATAAGGCCGCGCATATCGGGCACTTACGGAACGCGGTGCTTGGCGACACGTTCGTCCGCATGCTTAGATCCGCCGGACGCAGTGTGGAGGTTCAGAACTATATCGACAACACCGGCGTACAAGTGGCCGATGTGGTGGCCGGATTTCACTATCTGGAGCACAAGACTCCCGGCGACGTTCGCGCACTAATCGCGGCTACGCGGTTCGATTACCTCTGCTGGGACTTATACGCCCGCACCAGTCAATACTACAAAGACAACCCTGAGTCACTCGCGTGGCGTGGCGAAACCTTGCATGCCATTGAGGCAGACGAGGGGCCGCTTGCTGAGATCGGACATCTTGTCGCGGATGCAATCGTCAGCCTGCACCTGGGTACGATGCTGCGGCTGGGAATCGAGTACGATGTTCTCCCGCGCGAGAGCGAGATTCTGCACCTCCAGTTCTGGGCCGCGGCGTTCGAGCTTCTGAAGAAAACCGGCGCAATCTACTTTGAAACTGAAGGTAAGAACGCGGGCTGTTGGGTGATGCCCGCAGAGGCTTTCTCGACCGATGCGGAAGCTGAGGACGGTAAGGTGATCGTTCGTTCGAACGGCACCGTGACTTACGTTGGTAAGGACATCGCCTACCAGTTATGGAAGTTCGGACTGCTCGGCAAAGACTTCTACTACCAGTTACTCCTGCGGTATCCGAGCGGCCATGAGGTGTGGGTCTCGACGGTTATACCGACGACAACGCCTACCCCATCGTTCGGGCATGCGCACCGTGTCTACAACGTGATTGACTCGCGCCAGTCGTATCTTCAGGACGTGGTTGTCGCGGGTCTTAAAGCTTTGGGCGCGCAGGATCAAGCGACTCAGTCCGTCCATTTCTCTTACGAGATGGTGGCGCTGTCACCCCGGTGCTGTGTGGATCTCGGCATTGCGTTATCGGAAGAGGATCGCCGGCGACCGTACATTGAAGTAGCGGGCCGCAAGGGCCTGGGCGTTAAGGCGGACGATCTGATCGATCAACTCATCGCGAACGCGCAGCTCGAAGTAGCCTCGCGACACGCGGAGGACAGCCCTGAATCGAGGCAGCGCGTAGCAACCGCGATCGCGGTCGGGGCGCTACGCTACTTCCTGCTGAAGTTTACGCGGAACACCGTGATCGCCTTCGATTTCCAGGAAGCTTTGAGCTTCGAAGGCGAGACCGGTCCGTACGCGCAGTACGCGGCCGTGCGCGCGCGTAACATCTTCCGGAAGCTAACCGAGCGCGGGGAAGAGACGCCGGACTTTGCCGCAGAACTCAGCCGCGAGGCGATGGAACGGCAACTGGAATCGGAAGACTTCTGGCAGATGTTAGTCGCCTCTTCCAAGACTGACTCGTCCATCGAGCGGGCCATTGCATCGGGAGAACCTTCGAACGTGGCGCGCTACGCGTTCCAGCTCGCGCAGACATTCAATAACTTCTACCATCAGTACCCGATCCTCTCCGAGCAGGATCGGGAACGCAAGGTGTTTCTACTCTGGATGACGGAGTTCTTTCGAGCCCAGTTAGAACGAGTACTCGGGGTACTCGGGATTACTGTACCCGAGTATATGTAAAATACCGCATCTGCTCAACCGGAAATCAATCACTCTCGGAGGGTCTTTCAGAGCCGCGACGGTAACGGAGCTGGTGCCCCGGCAAAAGTAACCTTCGAATGCCTTTCCTACGAAAAACCGAAATGCCCCGCCGGTATCCCGTGGGGCATTCCGCTTTCCCGCGGTCAAAGCATTCGAAGCTTCTTTTCCGGAGCACCAGCTCCATGACTGTCGCGGCTCAGCAAACCTCCGCCTTGCCGGATTGAACCGGATATGACTTAGTGTGGCGAACGCCGCTGCTAGGGCCTTTTATCAATAAGTCAGAGGGTAGAAGCGGCCGATCGTGCGGGATCGAAAAGCGCAGTTCTCGGCCAAGCAACTACGCGAACGCTTCGTTCACTAACTGGGCTTGTTCGGCATCGTGCAGCTTCTTCGAGCCCGTTGCGGGGCTGGAATTCTCCGCGCGGCCAACATAGCGTAACTGACGAGCGCCAAGGAGCGGAGGAAACTCATCCTGAATGAAGTGCCACGCGCCCATGTTCTTCGGCTCTTCCTGTACCCACATGGCTTCCTTCGCGTTCGGATAAGCCGCCAGGTGGGCGGCCACTTGATCCGTTGCAAGCGGGTAGAGTTGTTCCATGCGAAAGATGGCCGCGTTCAACGGCTTCAACGCGTCGAACTTAGCGAGTAAGTCATAGTAGACTTTGCCGCTGCAGAAGATCAGGCGAGTTACCTGCGAAGCATCGGGGCTGCAAGCTCCCGGAAGCACTTCCTGGAAGCGTCCGGTTGTCAGTTGATCGAATGTCGACACGGCCTTCGGATGCCGCAGAATACTCTTCGGAGTGAAGATGATCAACGGCTTGCGAATCCCGCGCATGTCCGCGCCGCCGCGCATCTGACGCCGCAATAAGTGGAAGTACTGCGCGGGGGTGGTGCAGTTACAGACTTGTATGTTGTTGCGGGCGGTCAAGGTGAGGAAGCGTTCCAGGCGCGCGCTGGAGTGTTCCGGACCTTGTCCTTCCTGTCCATGGGGAAGTAACATCACCAAGCCGGTACTTTGTCCCCACTTCTCTTCGGCGGTGGTAATGAACTGGTCGATCATGATCTGCGCGCCGTTGGCGAAGTCGCCGAACTGGGCTTCCCACAAAGTAAGTGTTAATGGGTCGGAAACGCTGTAGCCGAACTCGAAGCCGACGACGGCGTACTCGCTCAAGCTACTGTCGAATACATCGAAGGGCGCCTGATCGGGCGAGAGATGTTTCAGCGGGATGTACTTCGACCCATTCTCGTAATCATAGAAAGCCAGGTGGCGCTGGGAGAAAGTACCGCGCCCGGAATCCTGTCCACTAAGACGAACCGGCGTGCCTTCAATCACGAGGCTACCGAACGCGAGCGCCTCGGCGAAGGCCCAATCGATCGGGCCGCCGCGTTCGAACGCTTCGCGGCGCTTATCGGTAAAGCCGCGCAGCTTGGGATGTACGGTGAAGGTATCGGGGAACCGCGTACTGCCGTCCACGACACGCGCGAGCAGCTCGATTGGAACCGCCGACTGTCCCGGCACGGTAAGCGCGACTGCTTCATCATCACCGAAGTCGACTAACTCGTCGGGGACCGCGGCCTTGCCCTTTTCGGCGTCGAACGCTTGCGCCAGACGTTCCGCCTCCTGCTTGCGCAGGTGTTCGGCGTCGGCCTTCGAGATCACCTTCTCGCGAGCCAGCTGATTGGCGTATAGAGTTGCGGCCGACGGATGATCTTTGATTTTGCGGTAGAGAATCGGCTGCGTGTAGCCGGGATCGTCGCCTTCGTTGTGGCCATGGCGGCGATAACAAACCATGTCGATGACGACATCTTTCTTGAACTCCTGCCGGAACCGGAAGGCAAGTCTCGCGACGCGCTCGGCGGATTCGGGATCGTCGCCATTCACGTGGAAGATGGGCGCTTGCACCATGCGCGCAATGTCCGTCGAGTACTGGCTGGAGCGGGCGCCGGTCGGCATGGTAGTGAAGCCGATCTGATTGTTGATGATCAGATGAACCGTGCCGCCGGTCGCATAGCCATCGAGCTGCGACAGGTTCAAGGTTTCCGCAACAACACCTTGGCCGGCGAAAGCGGCATCGCCGTGAATCAGGATGGGAATCACGCGCGCGCGGTCGACATCGCCGAGCCGATCCTGCTTGGGACGTACGATACCTTCGACGACCGGGTCGACTGCTTCTAAGTGGCTCGGGTTCGGCGCCACGGAGACGATTAAGTCGGCACCGGAACGTGTCTGGCGGAGGTTAGTCGCGCCTAAGTGATACTTCACATCGCCGGAGCCCTGGATACTATCCGGGTCAGAGTAACCTTCAAACTCGGAGAAGATCTCGGGCAGCGGTTTACCGACGCACGTCGCGAGTACCGTCAGGCGGCCGCGATGTGCCATTCCCATAACTACTTCAACCGCCGTGTCGCGAGCCGCTAAGTCAAGGATCTCTTCAAGAATTGGGATCGCGGTTTCAGCGCCTTCGAGCGAGAAGCGTTTCTGACCTACGAAGCGCGCATGCAGGAAATGCTCGAACTCTTCGGCGCGCGTCAGATCCTTGAAAAGCTGCTTTTTCTCGGCCACGCTGAACGGAGCGTTATTGGCGGTCGGCTCCATATGATGCTGCAGCCATGCTTTCTCCTCGGGAGACTGGATGTGCATGTACTCGCAGCCGATCTTCGCGCAGTATGTCTGGCGCAGTTGGTCGAGGATTTCGCGCAGCGTACCGTGGCGCTGTTGGTCCCGGCCGGATTCGAGACCGAGCGTACCCATGAGGAACTGGCGATCGAGGTCCCACACTGTAAGTCCGTAAGTCAGCGGATCTAACTCGGGGTGGTAAGTCGCCGGGCCGCCACTTAGTGGATCTAGATCCGCGATCAGATGCCCACGCACGCGATACGCGTGAATGAGCTGCATCACCGCGGCTTGCTTGGCGATGTCGCTGGCCGGAACCATTCCAGGCGCAGCCGCGGGTTTATCTTCTTCCCAACTAACTGCTCGATACGGCACGCGCAGGCTGAAAAAGATGTCGTCGTAGAAGCCTTCTTTGCCGTTGAGCAGATCTTCCAGGCGGCCGAGGAATGCGCCCGATTCCGCGCCCTGAATGATGCGGTGATCGTAAGTGCAGCTTACACTCATGACCTTACTAACGCCGAGCTGCGCGAGGGCATCGTTGGAAAGGCCCTTGACGCCCGCCGGGTAGTCCATCGACCCGGTGGCGACGATCGCGCCCTGGCCAACCATCAGGCGCGGGATCGAGGCAACGGTGCCGACGGTCCCGGGGTTCGTAAGGGAGATGGTGGTGCCGGCGAAATCCGCCGGAGTTAGTTTGCCGCCGCGACCGCGGACCACGAGATCGTCGAAGGCTTGCAGGAATTGCGAGAAAGTCAGCGTTTCCGCGCTCTTGATGCTGGGAACCACCAGACTGCGCGCGCCGTTCTTGCCGGCGACGTCGATCGCAATGCCGAGGTTGACGTGCTTGCGAACGATGCGGAACGGCTGGCCGTCCTGTTCCGCGAACGCCGTGTTGATTACGGGAACGAATTCGGCGGATTTCACAATCGCCCAGCCGATCAGGTGCGTGAACGAAATCTTGCTGGCGCCGGTGAGGGCACGGTGGTGATTCAGCAGACGCCGGTTCTCATCGATGACCTTGACGGGCATGACGCGCTGCGAGGTTGCGAGCGGAACCGAGAGGCTGGCGATCATGTTCTCGGCGATACGGGCGGACGCGCCTCGAAGCGGAACGAGTTCTTCGCCGTCGCCCGGCGCGACAGCGGCAACGGGCTTTGCCGGCTGCGCTTCCGGGCGCGCGGCCGACGTGCCGTTGGCATATGTTGCGGCACCGTTTCGATCGCCGTTTCGATCCCGGCTTGAATCGAAGATCGGCTTCCAGCTTTCGTCTACGGAGCTGCGGTCGAGCCGGTATTGATCGCGCAACTCCTGTTCAAACCAGCTGTTGATGCCCAGCTGGTCTTCTAATGCGGAGTCCATGGAGGGTGAGATGACCTTCTTTCTCTAGTCTATGGTAGCTGAGGCGCGCAACTTCGGCGTCACTCGTGTCTTCACCGTTAAGCGGTTGGATTGGTTTCGTTTCTCAGGTTCGGAACTGGTTCCCGGGTTCAAAACCGGCTTTCCCAGGTTAAAAACTGGGTTTCCCGGGTTCGTTTTAAATCGGCAAGTCCTTTGTTTCTAACAACCTCCCAGGTTCGTTCCGCCACTTTTTTTACTGGCTCGGAACATTTGAGCGCCACATCCGAATGGTGCGGCCGAGCGCGGCTCTCGTTTGGCGAGTGACTGGGCTGCGGGTTTCGACGTTCCATGTAACGCTCACTATTGCTGCACGCGACGGAGCGTACTCGGTGAGCACCCGGTCCCATGGTAGCTGCGGCGGGCTGGAAAACAAGGCGCTTCAGTTTGAGGAGGAGGGTTAAGTCGCTGGGGTGATTCGCGTTGCGGTTATTTGCTTGCGCTGTGAACGGTTCTGCGGGGG
>NZ_CAJCHS010000228.1 GCF_903970205.1 Nevskia soli
GCTCTCTCTTAAGTTCAACATGCGCGGCATCGCGAAGAACCTGTTCCAGGTAAGCTTCCATCGACTTCCGGTTTGACTTCTAATGTCAGAGTCACTGGGCGCACTTCAACCTTCTATTGTTACGCAGTTAATCGATGTGGACGGAACCACGCCGTGAACCCACCTTGTATCCGCGTAACTGCTCGGGCTTCCCCATTACCTCGCACCTAGTCTTCTAAGGAACTCGCGCAAAACGGAGCGCGCCCCGCGCCGCCAGGCGTCACGAGTTCCTCTTTGGTTTGGCGGCGCGGGATCGCGCCCTTTGCGCTTTTGAGGATGATAAATCGGCCGCGAGCAGAAGTGGTGGTAGATTGGTGGTATGAAAGTCAAGACCTCGGTAACACTGCCGAGCGCGCTTCTCGAAGAGATAGATCGCGTAAACCCGAATCGTTCGGCGTTTCTTGAAGAGGCCGCGCGCTCATACCTGGAGCGTGCTGCGAAGCGCGATCGTGATGCAAGAGATGCCGCGATCATAAACAAAAACGCCACACGGCTAAACCGCGAGGCCGCCGACGTTCTGAGATATCAGGGTTTACCTGAGTAAGTGCGACGTGGCGAACTTTACCTGGTGCGCAACGTCGGGGAAACTGATCCGCGCAGACAACGTGTGTTCGTGATTGTGAGTCGCCAAGTACTGATTGATTCCAAGTTCTCTACCGTCATTTGTGCTCCGGTTTATTCGAGGCACGACGGATTAGCTACGCAAGTTCTGTTGGGGATTGAACAGGGGCTGAAACATGAAAGCAGCATGAATTGTGACGAACTGGTCAGTTTGCCGAAATCGATGCTCACCCGGTTCGTTGGAACACTAGATTACGAGAAGTTGGGCGAAATGGATCGGGCTCTTGCGATTGCCTTGGACCTTCCCGAGTAGTCGCGCCAGGCGCCTACGGGTAACCTATCGGATCGTCAGATCCCCCGCCATCAGATGCGCATGCAGCTTATACTTCCCGGTGCTATTGCGCGCGTTGAAGCTCCGAAATAGCCCGTCTTTCGTGACATTGAACGGACCCGCAACCAGGTCGCCCGCCGTCACCGACGCGTCCGCGGTCTTATAATCGCTCGCCTTGACTCCGGTGATCGTCAGATCGCCCGCATAGAGCTCGACGTCCTTGTCCCCCGTCACCCCGCGGATTTCCGCATCCCCGGCCGACATCCGTACATACAGGTTGGTCTTCGCTGGAATCTCAATCCGGAAATGCGTGTTGTTGCTCGGACCGCCCGTGATGTCCAGGTTTCCGGAATAGCCGTTCGCGCGGAACCGGATCGTGACATTGCGCCTCTGGTCATCGTCGGTCAGCTCGCAGCTGACGCGAACGTCCGTGCGGTCGACGCCTACCACGTCGATCGCGGACGACCGGATGTGCATGTTGATGGAGCCGCCTTGCACGAACCCCGCGGCGAACGCGTGATCGCAGTTTCCACTCGTATCGGCGCGAGCTGCTACCGCGAGCAGCACCGCCAGAACCGCCAAGCCGGCTAATTTGGGCATATTCAATTGTGAGTACGCCCGGTTTCGCGTGAAAGTTCGCGAATTTCTCCCCGCCGCGCTCTCGCGTGAACCCCCCACGTGAACATAGTTTAATCGCGGCGGCCTGCGTCCTTTGAAATCTCTCGATATAGTGGAACGTAAACAGCTAGCAGGGGACCAGTGGCACATTACGGCCAGGATGTAAGCGCGGGCAAGGTTGGCGCAGGCAAGCTGAGCGGCCAGTCCGTCATCGGCGAATTGCTGCGCAACATGGAGCTGGGCCGCTTCGAGCTTGCCTATAGCGTGCTGCTGCCGTGCGTTTTCAACGTCTACCTGCATCCGGAAGATCACGCCCATCTCGCCGGCGTTTTCCCGCTGATCGCCGAAGATGCCCGTAAAGCGCTGCGCAACCGCGTGGCCCAGTTAAACGCGCGGCCCAAAATGATCGGGCTGAAAGTCGGCAAGGCTCCCAAGGAGTTCAAGATCGCCTGCCGCGAGTGGGTGATCGATTTCCTGGCCAATGCCGAAGTTCCGCCGGGCGATGTCGAGATCCATTCCGAACTGAATGAAACGGTCGAGCCCGGCTTCCGCGGCACGAAAACCACGTTGATGGACCGCGAACCTTCGGTGACCTCGGAACGGCTCGCGCAGTCCAGCGGAGCGGGCAGTCAGACCCGTAAGGCGACCGACCGCGTTTTCGCTGAGATCCAATATGTGGACGATTCCGGCCCGCAAACCTATCTCATGACCCAGAACGACGTCTCAATCGGAAGGGGAGGCGACGGGCAGTTCATGGACCTGGCGCTCTACGCGAGCGATGATGTGTCCCGCGAACACATGCGGTTGCGACGGGATCCCGCGACCGGCGTCTTTCTGATTACGGACAAAAGTACGAACGGCACGTGGCTCAACGGCAAAAGGCTGAAACGCGGCGTCGAAGAACCGTTGCCGGACGTTTCCGACATCGGGATCGCGGAAGTCTTGACGCTCGCTTTCCGGGCGCGCAGGTAATAGGCAGGGTATGTACGGCTGGCACATTCCGTTCGTAATCGCATTCGCGCTATTCGCGCTGCTGCTCGTGCTAACGAACATCCGGAGCCGCAAGTCATGACGCGATCCGCCGCCGCGTTCCTGGTGGGCACCGCCACCGACATCGGCCGCAAGCGCGAGAAGAACGAAGACCGGGCGTACGCCGACGAAGCCGCGGGCATCTTCCTGGTGGTGGATGGGATGGGCGGACGCGCCGCGGGCGAACAGGCGGCCGATATCGCCATCGGCATGATTCCCACGGAGCTGGAGCGCGCCAAAGGGCCGATCGAAACGCGCGTCCGCACCGCCATCGCGGCGGCGAACAACGAAATCTTCCACCGCGCCCAGACGCGTCCGGACTGGAAAGGCATGGCTTGCGTCCTGACGCTGGCCGTCGCCCACGAAGACAAATTGGTGGTCGGCCATGTGGGCGATTCGCGGCTCTATCTCGCCTGGACCGGCCGCCTCCGCAAGCTCACCGCGGACCATTCGCCGGTCGGCGAGCGCGAAGATCGCGGCGATCTCACCGAAGAAGAAGCGATGCGCGATCCACTGCGTAACGTGGTGTTTCGCGACGTGGGATCGCGCCCGCATGAACCGCTCGACGAGGGCTTCATCGAAACCCGCACCTATCCGTTTCGCCCCGACGCCGCCTTCCTGCTCTGCACCGACGGCCTGAGCGATTCTCTGACGAATGCCGCCATCAACGCGGTGGTGCAGCGCTATGACGGCGACCCGCAGCAGATCGCGCAGCAATTGGTCGAGGCCGCAAACGATGCCGGCGGTCAGGATAACATCAGCGTGATCTTCGTCGCCGGCCCTGAGTTTCAGGGCTCGGAAGGGCGCGTGGTTGCCGAGGCGCGCGCGCGGCATTCGGTCACCCGGATGCGCCGGAGCGGTTGGCTCACGAAGGCGATGGGCAAGCTCGCTTGGCTGATTGCAGGCGCTGTTCTGGGCGCGGCCGGTTGGGCGGAGGTCGAGCGCTTCCTTATCCCCGCGGTGGTCGGCGTCCCGCAATCGGCTCGAATCGATGTCGATGCGGCGAGCCCCGATGCGCTGCGCCTCGCCATGCGTGCGGCAAAGCCGGGCAGCATCATCGCGGTCGCGCCCGGTGTCTATAACGGTCCGCTCGACTTGCGCGACGGCGTCACCATCGAGAACGCGAAGCTGGGCGACGCGCCCGTCCTGCGCGGCCTGGTGCTCGCTCGCGATGTCCGCGATGCCCGCATCGACGGATTGCACATCGAAGCCGGCGACGGCAACGGACTCGTCTTCCGCAATTCAACCGTCGAAGTGAACGACACCGAAATCACGGGCGCCTCGGGCTGTGGCATTCGCATCGAAGGCGCCTCCCAGATCCGTCTGCGAGCCGATTCGATTCACGATAACCAGTGCGGGCTGATGATCGAAGGGGCGAGCTCGGTAAGGCTGACCGGCAGCCGCATCGCCCAGAACCGCACCGCGTTCGAGATCCACGTTCCCGGCCAGCTTTCGGCGGACGGAAATTCGATCGATCGAAACGGCGCGGTGCTCGCCGGGGACGATGCCGATGCGGTTCTGGCCGGACTCCGCCAGCACAACGAAATCTCCGGAGGGACGCCGCAATGAGCGCCGTCGCAGCGCCTCCCCGCCGCTTCGGTCCTTACGAGATCGTGCGTAAACTCGGCCGCAGCATGACCGACGTCTACCTGGCCTACGATCCGCGCATGAACCGCCAGGTGATCCTCAAAATCATCGAGAATTCCAACGACGATTTCACGCGTCTGGTGATCGAGGCCGAACGCCGCGGCGCGCAGATTCAGCGCGACCTGCATCGCATCGACCCGCGCATTCTGGAGGTCTACGATTGCTCGGAAGCCGAGAACAGCTTCTTCGTCGCGATGGAGTTCTTCGACGGCAGAAACATCGCGGAGATCCTGCGAACCGAGCGGCGGCTCGACCCCAAACGCGCCGCCCGCTATGCCGCCGAAACGTGCAGTCAGCTGGATCGCCTGCATCAGTTTGTGTCCGACCTCGACGGCAAAAAGCGCGCCGTCGTGCATGGCGACATCAAGCCGTCGAATATCCAGATCGGCCCCAACGACGAACTGCGCCTGCTGGATTTCGGCATCGCCAAAGTGATCACTTACACGCGCAGCCTGACCCAGCACAATCTGGGCAGCCCGACCTACTGTTCGCCCGAGCGGCTCGCCAAAGGCCAGGTGGACGCTCAGGCGGATCTGTGGGCGCTCGGCGTCAGCTTGTATGAAATGCTCGCGGGCTCGCCGCCCTACCAGGCGCAGGATACGCGCAAGCTGGAAAATCTGATTCAATCCAAGCGGCCGCCGCGCTCGCTTCCGGAGAGCTGCCCGGAACCGCTGCGCGCCATCGTTTCGAAAGCGCTCGCGCCCGAAATCGACCGCCGCTATGCGGACGCGAAGGCTTTCGAAGCCGACCTGCGGGCCTTCGTCGAAAACCGCCCGACGATCGCGGCCTCCGAACATAAGCCGGCATGGGGCAGCAACACCACGGTCCAGAACCTGCGGACGGAGGTCGTCAAGCCGCGCAGGACACCGCGAGCGCTTCAGCAAATGCGGCGATTTCCGTGGTTAAAGCTGGGGGCCGTCCTGTTCGCGGTGGCGACGATCTTCCTCGGCTTCTACCTGTTCGGGCGCGTGCGCGATCAAATCACGGGCGCGCGTAACACGCTCGATTACCGCACCGCCAGCATCGCCGACATCAACGCCGACTGGCAGCGTTTCCGCGCGCTCGCCGATAAAGACGCCTTTCTCGGCCGCTTTTCCCCGGCGCTCTACCGCTCGCGGAGCCTGAGAGTAGAGCTGATGAACACGGCCGATGACGTGATCGACGAGTACCGCAACAGCTCCGATGAAGCGCTCGAAGATTTCGACTGGGCGAAGGCGCAAGTCTGTTTGCGTCACGCACTGGAAATCGATCCGGGCGATCGCGCGGCCCTCAGCAAGGCGGCTTTGGTCGACGGCTTTTTGAACCTGATGCAGAATCCGGCGCTTCCCAAAGCGCTGCCCAGCGAAGCCAGCTTCCGCCGCGCGGCGTCGCTCGCTCCGAAGAGTCCCGAACCGCATTTGGGACTGGCGCGGTTCTATATCTATGTGTTGGGCAATGTGGGCCGCGCGCTTGCTGAACTGCATCAGGCCGAGCGGCTCGGCTTCATTCCCGGACCGCGCGAAGCGGAAGAGCAGGCCGACGGCTACTTGCTGCGCGCCGAATCCGAACTGCGCAGCCATACGTTGCGGTTGGCGAGCGGGGATCTGGATCGCGCGCGCGCGCTATACGAACCGATTATCGGCTTCTCCCACGTGGACGACGATCTGAAGCGCCTCGATCAGGATGAAACGGTCGCCGCGAAGCTCAACGCGCCGGCCGCGCCGATTCACGCCGCGCCCGCGTCGAAGAAAAAAGAGGCCGCGAAGAAGCGATGGCGGTAACCCGCAGTTGGGAGCGGACCGTCGCCGTCCGCATCGAGACGGAGAAAGTCGCGCCCCGGGAGCGCGGCCGCGAATGGCCATTCCTGCTCGGCGCGACCCTACTCGTGGCCTGGGGGCTGGCCCTCGTGTTCTACGGCAAAACGCAGAACTTCGCCGAGCAGAACGCCAGGCTCGCGCACGGGGAGTTGCTCGATTTGAACGCCGGTCCGACAGCCGATCAGATCGCTCCGTTCCTGACGAACTTTCGCGATCCGGATGAGCGCACTCTCGCTGCTGAGCGCGTTCGCGATTTCCTGGCGAACGCCGGGCCGCTGCCGAATGTCGGCGCACTCTCGAAGCTGCGCATAAGCCAGAGCGAAATCGAAGCTGACCCGCGATGGATCGAAATGAAGGAAGCCCTTGCCAAGCGCCTCGACAGCAAAAAGCCCGTCAAAGGCACGCTCCGGCTGCCGCTGCTCGAACTCGCCAGGATCAAGCCAACGCTCGTCGTGCGCGCGCCATCTGAATTCACCAGGACGTTCGCGATCTGGTGCGCGATCTACCTCGCCGCGTTCTGGATCGTTCACGGCTGCTGGCGATGGCGCCGGTTCCGCGGCGATCCATCCATCCTTCCCGCGCTGCATCTGCTAACCGGTATCGGCCTGATGTTAGCCATCAGCCTGCGCGACCCGCTCCGCGACTCGCTCGATTTCAAGAAGTTCGCCTGGGGTTGCGCGCTCGGCTGTGCGCTCCTGCTGCTGCCGCTGCTGCGCGCCTTCCAATATCGCAACTTCACGCGCTGGGTCTACACGCCGCTGCTCGTCAGCTTCGCGCTCTTTGGCCTGCTGCTCGTCGCCGGTTCCGGACCGACCGGCAGCGACGCCAAGGTCAACCTGGGTCCATTCCAACCGGTCGAGCTGATTAAAGTGCTGCTGGTCTTTTTCCTCGCCGGATACTTCTCGCGCCGTTGGGAATGGCTGCGCGAGCTGCGCGAGCGCCGCTTGGTCCCCCGCTGGGTGCGCTGGCCCGAGATCCCGCGTCTGCAACACATGCTGCCCGTGATGATCGGCGTTGCGGGCGCGCTCGTGTTGTTCTTTGTCCTGAAAGATATGGGACCGGCGCTGGTTCTCGGCTTCCTGTTCCTCTCGATGTTCACGGTTGCGCGCGGCCGGTTCGGACTCGCGCTGTTCGGCGTCGTGTTGTTGGTCGCGGGAGTCTTCGTCGGCTATCGGATCGGCACGCCTCAAACGGTGGTCGAGCGCATCGATATGTGGCTCTCGCCCTGGGACAACGCGGTTCACGGCGGCGATCAGATCGCGCACGCGCTGTGGGCATTCTCCACCGGTGGCCCGTGGGGATCGGGTCCAGGCCGCGGCGATCCCGGCATGATTCCGGCCGGCCACACCGATCTGGTCCTCGCTTCGATCGGCGAGGAATGGGGCATTCTTGGCACCGTCTCGGTCTTCCTGCTGCTCGGCTTTCTGGTCTACCGCGCCTTCCGCGCCGCGCGCAACGCACCGGATGAATACTCCACATTTCTGGCGTTCGGTTTGGGCGCGCTGGTCGCGCTGGAGATGCTGCTGATCTCCGGCGGCGTGCTCGATGCGATTCCGCTATCCGGCGTTGTATCGCCATTCCTGAGCTCCGGCAACACGGCGATGCTCGCCAACTTTCTGATCTTCGCGATTCTGCTCGGCATCTCGAATCATGCGCCTGTCGAGAAGACGCGTCCCACGCTGCCGTTCCGTCACTCGATGCGCGTGGTCGCGCTGGTTCTAGCCGGACTCGGCCTGGCTCTAACCGCGCGCGCGGCGTATTTCCAGGTGACCGCCGCCGATCAGTACCTGATCACCGACGCCAAAGTATTCGCCGAAGATGGCGTGAAGCGGCCGCAGCACAATCCGCGACTGAATTCGCTGATGCGGCAGATCCCGCGCGGCAACATTTACGATCGCAACGGCGTACTGCTGGCGACCAGCAGTTGGGCTGACCTGCAAGCATCCAAAGCGGACGTCCAGTGCTGTTCGCCGCTCGAGAGCCGCCACTACCCGTTCGGCGCGCTCACGCTGCAAGTGCTCGGTGACCTGCGCACCGGCGAGAATTTCCACGCCACCAACGCGTCTTTGATCGAGCACGATTCCAACGCGCGACTTCAAGGCTATGCCGATCCGCGCGATCTCGCGCCATTGATCCGTTACCGCCATTACCCGGACTATCCACCGCTGAAGGCGCTGCGCGACAAAGATCGCAGCGTGAGGAGTTCGATCGATATCCGCCTGCAGCAGAAGCTGGCCGAGATCATGTCGCGCCGCGTGACGGGAGCGGGTACCAAGGGCGCGGCCGTCGTGATGGACCCTGCCACCGGCGACGTGCTCGCGATGGTCAGCGCTCCGGACGAGAGCCTCGACCGCGCGCGCTACGGCGTCTATCCGCCCGGTTCGACCTTCAAGCTCGTGACGGCGATCGCCGCGCTGCGCAAAGACGCCGGCCTGACGAAACAGACGTTCTCCTGCGTGCGCCTTTCCGATGGCCGCGTCGGCACGCGTATCCCCGGCTGGAACCGCCCGATCCGCGATGACATTAAAGATCACGCGCATGGCACTCTGAATCTGATGGGCGCGATCACCCAATCCTGCAACGCCTATTTCGCGCAACTCGGCGTCTTCAAGGTCGGGGCGGATCAACTGCGGGCAACCGCGGAGTTGTTGGAAATCCCTCCCGGCGACGAACGCGAATTCAGGAAGATGCTTCCGTTTTCTTCGTATGGACAAGGGCCGGTTCTCGCCACGCCATTCAAGATCGCGCGTGTGGCTGCGACGATTTCGAATGGCGGTAAGATGCCCGAGGGCCGCTGGGTGATCGATGAGAGTAATGCCCGGTCGCAGCCGCCGGTCTTGGTCCTCGACGCAGGCCCTGCGACTTTCATGGCGGAAGCGATGCGATCCGTAGTCACCAGCGGCACCGGCCGCGCGGCGATGGCTGGGCTCGATATTCCGGTTGCCGGCAAAACCGGAACGGCGCAGGTGGAAACCGGCGAGCCGCACTCCTGGTTCGCCGGCTTCGCTCCTTACGGCGATGCGGAACATAAGATCGCCTTCGCGGTCGTCGTGGAACATGGCGGCTACGGAGCGAAATCCGCCGCGCCCATCGCCCGCGAGATTGTTGAGTCCGCGCGCGACCTGGGCATCATCCCGGGCAAAGCGCCGACGGTCGTATCGGAGAAGAGATAGTGCCGATTTCGGATGTCTTCGAGAAGCTCGGGAAAGCGATTTTCGAGAGTCCATTCTCCGCAACACGGTTGACCGCTGAAGTGCCGGAGCTCGCCGAGATCCGCCTCGCCGCACTCGACGCGATCAAGAGCAAGAGTCACCGCGTTTCCGGCAAGCTTGTTTTCCCGTTCAATCAGGTGACGATCTACCTGAGCGGGGTTCCGGAAGAGCAGGAACCGGCGTTTCAAAGCGAGTTTCTGTCGCGCTACTTCAATGAGGAACTGCGCGCCGGTCTGGCCCGCTCGAACTATCGCTTTCCTGACGATCTGCGCGTTGACATCCAGACGTCATCCGAACTGCCCGGTCCGAAGCAGGAATGGATTCGCGTCGAGACGGCCGCGCGCCCGAAGCCGGTGATCGAGCCCGACAGCGAATCGCGTCTTCCCGGCGTTTTGATCCTGGTGCAAGGCACGGCAAACGTGGCCGAGATGAAGCTCGATAAAGTGCGGACGAATATCGGCCGGACTGCCGAGGTGTTCAAGTCCGCGGGACCCTCGCGCCGCAACGACCTCGCGTTTGCTGAAGATACCGAGATCAACCGGTCCGTCTCGCGCGAACACGCTCACATCATGTTCGACAAAGCCACTGGGCAGTATCGCCTGTTCAATGATCGCTGGTACAAGACCGGACCCGACGCGGAAGCGAATTGCGCCTTGTGGATCGTGCGCGACGGCTTCGGCCAGCCTATCCACCGCAATTCCCGCGGAGTTGCTTTGATGCCGGGTGACGAGATCCATTTCGGGCAGGCGGTTATGCTGTTTGTGCGTAAGGTATGAACGATCTCGAACAGCTCTATGGCAATATGCTCGACGGAGAACTCGAAGCACTGGCCGCCGAGGCATATCAACTTACCGATGTTGCGCGGCCGCTGCTGCGCGCCGAAATTGCAAGGCGAGGACTGGATGTCGAGCTTCGTGATACTCCCGCACCGGTCAAGAAGAAGGTTGTTCCGTTAGCTCCCGGCGAAGCGCTGATCGCCATCGGCAAAGTCTGGGATTTGGCTGAGGCGAGACGCGCCAAAGAGATTTTGGACGGGATCGATGTTACGTCCTACTTCGGGTCGGAGAACATTCAGGAAATCGACGAAGCTTCGGATAACTTCGACGAAGCAACTTATCCTGAAGGTATCGACTTAAAGGTCAAGGAACGGGAGATCGAGGCCGCTGTGATGGCCCTACGGATGGCGCCCCCGCTCAAGTCTGTCGATCTACCGGAAGAAGACTTCGCGATGAAGTG
>NZ_CAJCHS010000229.1 GCF_903970205.1 Nevskia soli
TCCCGGCGGCGAATTATGGATCGCGACTCCCAACGGGATCGATGTGGTTGAGAAGGACGGTTCCCTTCGGCGCATTGGGACATCGGAGGGTTTGCCGAACCCGTGGGTGAACTCGCTACTGAGAGATCGCGAGGGCCGGATCTGGGCGGCGACGCGCGGCGGTTTGGCGCTCATGCGGCGCGGGACCAGTGCAGGCCGGTATGGCGTCGAACGCACGTTTTTCGATAGCCGCGGGTCACGCGATATCGCCGCCCTGGTCGAGGCCCCGGACGGCGCTCTATGGTTGGGCACGTCGAATGGAATCTTGCGTCTGCCGGCGGGCGGCGAAACTCGATCCGAGCTCCAGCGCTTCGACAAAGCGAATGGGCTAACCGATTACGAGATTCTTTCCTTATCTTGCGATCGCGCCGGCAACCTATGGATAGGCACGGAAGGCGCCGGTGTCATGAAGATAGCGCCCGCGGGGTTCACCACGTTCAGCGAACCCGACGGCCTCGCGTCCGATCGTGTGTGGTCCGTTGTTGTGGACCGCGCGGGAACCCTGCTAGCAGTAACCGTTCCCATAGCCGAAAAGGGGAAAGCCTCCGTTAATGTGTACGACGGTGAGAAGTTTCACGCCGCCGTCCCCGGAGTTTATGGCGAGTTCAACAATTGGGGTAGTGACCAAATCCTGCTGCAATCCCGTACCGGCGAGTGGTGGGTCGCCACAAAAAAGGGGTTGTGCCGGTTTGACCGCATGAGAGCCGTGGAGTTGGACGGCAAACAACCGAGGGCATGCTATGCGTCCGACTCTCAGGTGTTCAAAACTTTCGAGGATTCGCGCGGAATTATCTGGGCTTCGTTGCAGTCCTCGCACGGAGATCGATTGATGCAATGGAACGCCCGGGGGAACACCGGCCGCAACACGTTCCTGCCATTCGAAGAGGGCCCTAGCCACAACCCCCGGTTAGTCTGGGC
Source organism: Nevskia soli (assembly GCF_903970205.1). Classification (GTDB taxonomy): domain Bacteria; phylum Acidobacteriota; class Terriglobia; order Bryobacterales; family Bryobacteraceae; genus Bog-113. Next base: position 958 of record NZ_CAJCHS010000229.1, read on the forward strand.
CTTCGCGGAGGATCGTCAAGGAAACGTCTGGATGGGGATGGGGAATGGGAACGGACTGTACCGCTATGACGGACAACGCTTCACTCATTTTGGGGAGCGCGAGGGAGTCCCCGCCGGCGCCATCACCGCACTGTTGACGGATCACGCGGGAAGGCTTTGGATCGGCTCTCGTAATGGTCTTGCGGTTATCGACAACCCTGGCGGGGAACACTTTGGACTGCGTCGATATACCACAGAGAATGGTCTGGCGAGCAACAACATCCAATGCCTGGTGGAGGACCGGGAAGGGCGGTTATACGCCGGCTCCGGAAGAGGGATCGATCGGCTGGATCCCGCGACGGACCGCATCAAACATTACTCCACGGCCGACGGACTTGCCCATGGGGAAATGGAGTCCGCCGCTCGCGACACTTCGGGTAATCTCTGGTTCGCGACCACCCAAGGCCTATCGAGACTAACGCCGGGGGCCGATTCGAAGCCGACGGCTCCGTCCGTGCGCATCACGGATTTGCGCGTGGGACCCGACCGGTATCCCGTCTCCCAGGCGGGCGAAGCACTCATTTCGAACCTTAGAGTGCAGCCTTCGTTCAACCAGATTCAAGTCCAGTTCGCGGGTTTTAACAACGAGCCGGAAGAGAGACTGCGTTATAAGTACACCCTCTATGACGGCAAACAGTCCCTGTGGCACGGACCGGAAAGAAATCACGACCTCAACTACCCAGGTCTGCCCGCGGGAAGTTATCGGCTCCTGATCAAAGCCGTTAACTCAGAAGGGGAAGAAAGCACCACATCCGCCGAAGTCGCTTTCACTGTGCTCCCCCCGTTCTATAGGCGCTGGTGGTTTGAAATGCTGGTAGCTGCCTCCTCTCTCTCCCTTATCTGGGCTGCGCACCGTTACCGGGTGGCGCAGGCCGTAAACCTGGAGCGGATGCGAACCGCTATTGCGACGGATCTGCACGATGACATTGGCGCGAGCCTCTCGCAGATCGCAATCTTAAGCGAGGTGGTGCGCCTGGAGCGTCCGCTTGAGTCGTCGACTCCGAACGCGCGATTAGATCGCATGGCCGCGTTGGCGCGGGAAGTGGCGGATTCGATGAGCGACATTGTCTGGGCGATTCGGTCAGAACCGGAAGGCGCGGAACAGGAAGGCATGGATGCCTTGATCCGGCGACTGCGCGAGGTTGCCAGCGATCTGCTGGAATCGCAATCGATCCAATTTGAGTTTCGCGTTCAGCGGAACAATCCCAATGTACGGTTGAGCCTACAAGCCCGGAGAAACATCTACCTGATCTTCAAGGAGTGCATCCACAATGTAGCGCGGCACTCCGGTTGCAGCGTGGCGTCGGCTGAGTTTCAGGTAGCAAGTGAAATTTCGCTGCGCGTCGTCGATAACGGGCGGGGCCTGGACAACGGACGAGGCTGTAACGTTGGCCCGTCTCGCGCCGGCGGTGGAAACGGCATCCCGAACATGCGCCGGCGCGTTGAGAATTTGGGAGGGAGGATCGAGTGGACCACTACCCCCGGCGGGGGATGCACGGCGGAAGTTCATTTACCGCTGCGCCGTAGCGTAGTGGGTAAGTCCCGCTTATAGTCCCCCCGCACGAATACGGGGGTTGTGGCGGCGAATCGGTGGGGTTACTCTAACTAAACAGGGGGGCTCGGAACTTGACGGAGCGCCATGCGGAGACGGAGGTCATCGGCGTGGCCGTTGTCGAAGACCAGGCCGAAACGCGCGAAGGCATCTCGTTCTTGATCAACCACACAGCGGGCTTTGAGTGCCGGCATGTGTATCCGACGGCGGAAGTTGCTTTGGAGAACATCGGGATCGATCCGCCCCGCGTCGCGCTTCTCGACATCGGTTTGCCGGGACTTGACGGCATTGAGGCCGTTCGGATTCTTCAGGAACGCCATCCCCGGATCGCGCCGGTTATGCTGACGGTCTACAAAGATAACGACCGGATTTTTCAGGCTATCTGCGCCGGTGCTTGCGGCTATCTTCTCAAACAGACGCCGCCCGCCCGGCTGATGGAGGCGATCCGGCAGGTTGCCGACGGCGGCGCCGTGATGTCGCCCGAAGTTGCCATTCGCGTGGTTGAACTGTTCCGCAAAGCGCCGGTACGCGACGCTGGCTGGGTAGCTCTTTCGCCCCGCGAACGCGAGCTGCTGAAGCTACTAACGGAAGGCCATCAGAACAAGACCGCGGCGGCCGAACTGGGAATTAGTGTTCATACCGTCAGCTTTCACTTACGCTCGATCTACGAGAAGCTGCACGTCCATTCGCGATCGGAAGCCGTCGCGCGCGCCCTGAGGGACGGTCTGGTCAAGTGACATAGTTGTGCATGGGGTAGTCTCGCTTCGATGTCCGGCTCTGAAGCACGGTGAGGCCCTGGTTAGCCGTCCCGGAGCATCGCTTCGGTTAAGAGACAATCGGAGTGAAGAATGGGGAATCTGAGCGATTTCGAGAAACTGCTTCCATCATTGTCGGCCGGCGAAAAGGCTTAGATCCTTAAGTGGGTCGTTCAGGAACTTGCGGAAGCGTTTCCCGGCATTGACTTCCCCCTGACGTTTGCGGCGGGTACCCATGTATTGTTCGGACGCGCATTCCGGTTTGGCTGCTGGACCAGGCGCGCCGGTTAGGATCGAGTGAGCAGGCGCTCCTGGAGGCCCACACGTC
>NZ_CAJCHS010000230.1 GCF_903970205.1 Nevskia soli
GGATTTTAAAGTCGGATACATTCTTGGCGGAACACCTAAGAAGATTCAGATTGCCGAACTCATTGCCGTTGTTGCGGCCAGCTTAGTCATGTACTTCCCGCTGCTTGTACTGCACCAAGGCAACATCAATGCCGGCGGCACCGGATTCGGCGATCCGAAACTATCGGCGCCGCAAGCCGGGTTGATGGCCTATCTTGCTCAGGGGATTGTCGGCGGACAGATGGCGTGGCCGTTGATCTTAGTCGGTATGGCGATGGGTGTTGCGCTCATCCTGGTGCAGGTGCGCAGCCCCATGCTGGTCGCGATCGGCATGTATCTACCTTTCGGAACAGTATGCGCAATCTTCGTCGGCGGAGTCATCCGCGCCATCTCGGACTGGCTCGCGGAACGCCGCGGACTCAATGCGGCACAGCGTGCGCGGGTGGAGAATGTCGGCATACTTGCGGCGTCGGGATTCATCGCCGGAGAAGCACTAATGGGGCTTGGGACCGCAACCTTGATCTTCTTCGAGATCCCGCTGCCATCGGTCTTTAAGAACCCGTCATATGCGGCCGGACTTGCGGTGCTTGCGCTGATGGCGTTCATCCTGATTCAGGTACCGCTTGGGAATGCGGGTCATCCGGATGAACCTGCGCCTCCGGCTGTCTTTATGTAAAGGCGGCAAGTGTAGTCATAAAATTAACTGCATGGACGAACGACGGAAGACAGTTCTTACGATGCTCGAATATCATGCGTGGGCTACAGCGAAAGCGATCGAATCCGTCGAGCCGCTTTCGCATGAGGAACTAACGCGGGATATGCAGACCTCGCATTCGAGCGTCTTTGGGACCCTGGCCCACATCTATGGAGCCGATTGGATATGGCTCAAGCGGCTGAGCGAAGGCGGGAGTCCGGCGTTCAGGGACGTACCGGCGGCCAGTGAACTAACTGAACTGCGGACGGTTTGGGCTGATGTTCAGGCGCGTTTGATCTCCTTTGCCGGAGGGCTGGATGATGGGGACTGGAGCCGGGTGGTGGAGTACCGATTGATGAGCGGCAATACGGCCGTACCTACTCCGATGTATGAAACCCTGCTGCACGTGGTGAATCACGGGACTTATCATCGCGGGCAGATCGTCACGATGTTACGGCAGATGGGCGCGGAACCTATACCGTCGGACTTTATAAGGTATTTGTGGGCGATAGCGCGGTAAGTGGCTCCGACTAATTGTTACGAGGGTCAACTAGAAGTCTTATTGGTCGCCGGGATTGTGGATAGATCCTTCACTTCTCTTGCTCCGGAGGATGGGACGCAGTTGAAGACCGGCGCTTGTTTGTTGTACCTGGCTTGGTAGCGATCGACAATCTCTTTGGTAAACGCGTCGACTCTATCGGGGCGGACTAAGTTGATGGTGCAGCCGCCGAAGCCGCCGCCGGTCATGCGGGAGCCGTAGACGCCGTCGATGGTGAGCGCCGTATCGACCAGGAAATCGATCTCTTCGCAGCTGATTTCGTAGTCGTGCTGCATGCTGCGATGCGAGGCTACGAAAAGCTTGCCCATCTGGTCGAGGTCGCCTCGGCGCGCGGCGGCAAAGAATTGCTCGACGCGATCGTCTTCGGTGATTATGTGGCGGGCGCGCTTCTCGACGGTCGGATCGAGTCGGGCGTTTTCGAGGTATTCAAGCTTGGCGTCGCGCAAGGCTTTGACTTCGGGATGCAACCTCGCGATACCCGCGACTGCGGCCTTGCACTCCTTGACGCGGTCGCCGTAAGCAGAGGTTGCGAGATCGTGCTTGACCATCGAGTTGACGGCGAGCAGGGCCGCGTTCGCAGGCAGCTCGACCGGCTTGTGCGAGAGGCTGCGGCAATCGAGTTCGAGCGCGCGGTTGGCTTCGCCGAAAACGGAGATGTACTGGTCCATGATGCCGCACGGGTTGCCGACGAAATCGATCTCGGCGCGCTGGCAGAGCTTGGCCATTTCGACACCGCTGTACGTGCGCCCGTTCAGGAACGCGAGTGCGGCGGAGACTTCGAGTGCGGCGGAGGAACTGAGGCCGGAACCCTCCGGAACTTCGCTGTGGAACACCATCGACATCGGCAGGATGCGAACGCCGCGCATGGAGAGCTGCTGGGCGACGCCGATGACGTAGTCGGTCCAGTTCTTGCGCGGCTTGGCGAAGGCGACGTCGGGATCGAAGTCGAAACCCTCGCCGCGGTCGAGTGAATGGATGTGCGTCTTGCGGTCGTTCGAACCGGCGACGGCGACGTAGCAGTTCATGTCGAGCGCGATGGGCATGACGAAACCCATGTTGTAGTCGGTGTGCTCGCCGATCAGGTTGACGCGGCCGGGCGCGCGGAAGAAGCGCGGCGTGAGGTCTGGAAAGAGCTTGCGGAATTCGTCGATCATCGGATGGACTCCTTCGCGCCCCGGTAACGGAACGCCAGCAGCAAGAGAAATGCGCCGAAAACAAGCATCGCGAGGCCGGCGTAGAGGTTCACGTTCGCGGTCGAGAACTGCGAGCGCGCGTTGGGATCGAACAGGCCCAGAGCGGTGAGGATGACACCAACCACCGCGAAGAAAAGGCCGCAAGGAATGCGGAGATCAAGCATAAAGTTTTTACCGGAAAGTGACGTTAAGGATCACAAGAGCAACGACAACGATCAAGGCGAGCGTGACGGGTTTTTCATACCAGGGAATGCCGCCTTCGTGCGGCAGGCGGGTGAGGCCGTAAACCAGGCCGTGGAGTTCGGACTCCGGCTTGGGGCGCGTGACGAGCGTGACGGCGACGGTAACGACGAAGCAAGTGGTGAAAGCGATGACGGCGATCCAGAAGTTCTGAGCCATGGTGGATGGAAAGCGGTGGAGGACGGTGATGAAGCCGCCTTTGCCTTCGGCTTCGGTGAGACCGAGGGCGACTCCGGCCATTGCGGTGCCGCCGGCGAGTCCGGCGAATGCGCCGTGACCGGTGGTGCGCCGCCAGAACATCCCGAGCAGGAACGTCGCGAGCAGCGGGGCGTTGACGAAGCCGAAGACGAGCTGCAGGAAGTCCATGATGTTGTTGAAGTGGGTGGCGAGATAGGCGGTTGCTACGGACAGGCCGGTGCCGACGAACGTGGTGATGCGGCCCACGGTCAGGTAGTGGCTGTCGGGGCGGCCCGGACGGATGTAGCTCTGATAGATGTCGTAGGTGAAGACGGTGTTGAACGCGGTGACGTTGCCGGCCATGCCGCTCATGAAGGAAGCCATGAGCGCGGTGAGGCCGACGCCGAGCATGCCGGTGGGATAGAAGTGCGCCATCAGGGTCATCAGCGCCTGGTCGTAGTCGTAGGTGTGTCCGTCAGCTTTGAAGGGAAGCGAATAGCCGGAGTGCATGGCAGTAAGCGCGTAAGCGGCGAGTCCCGGCACGATCACGATGAACGGCATGAACATCTTGGGGAAGGCGGCAAGGACGGGCGTGCGGCGGGCGGCGGACATGGATTCGGCGGCCATGGCGCGCTGGACGACGAGGAAATCGGTACACCAGTAGCCGAATGACAAAACGAAGCCAAGTCCGGCGACCAGGCCGAAGACTTCGATGCCCATCGGGTTGTCCTGGGTGTGCGCGAGGTGGGACCAGGCGTGGGTGTAGACGTTGGGGAGGCGGGATTTGAGGCCGTCCCAACCTCCGGCTTGCATGATCGCGAGGATGGATAGCGGAGCGAAGCCGAGGACGATGAGGAAGAACTGAAGGACCTCGTTGTAGATGGCGCTGGTGAGTCCGCCAAGGAAGGTATAGGTCAGGACGATAGCTGCGGAGAGCAGGACGGATGCAGTGAAGCTCCAGCCGAGGACGAGTTCGAGCAGCAGGCCGAGCGCGTACATGGAGATGCCGGAAGAGAAGATGGTCATCACGGCGAAGGTAATGGCGTTGAGCCCGCGCGTCTTTTCGTCGAAACGCATCTTGAGGTATTCGGGGACAGAGCGCGCTTTGCTGCCGTAGTAGAACGGCATCATGAAGACGCCGATGAAGAGCATGGCGGGGACGGCGCCAATCCAATAGAAGTGCGAGGTCATGATGCCGTACTTGGCGCCGGACGCGGCCATGCCGACGACTTCCTGCGCGCCGAGATTGGCCGCCAGAAAGGCGAGGCTGGTGATCCAGACCGGGACGGCGTGACCGGCGGTGAGGAAGTTTTCGGCGGTCTGCGCGCGTTTGCGGAGGATCCATCCGATGCCGATGACGAAGAGGAAGTACAGCGACAGAATGATGTAGTCGACGGGAGACAGTTTCAACGGGGATGGTGCTCCATTCTTAGGGCGACTTCGGGCCGAGAGGCTTGCTGCCAGTACGAGTATGTGATGCGCGAGATGTTGGAACTGCCTTGTTGCGTTGCGTAGAGCGCTTTCAGGGCATCAAAGAAGGCTGCGGATTCGGATTCGAGTCCGAGCAGACGCGTGGAGCGGATGATGCGGGTGATGCGCAGGTGGTTGTGGTTGCCGGGCGTGAGCCAGTTGCGGGCGCGGTTCTTGAAATTGGCGGCTTCGATTACCTGGCCGTCGCCGGCCTGTTCGAAGCCGTAGAAACGGAGCATCCGCGCGAGTGAATTGTGCAGGATTGTGCGCAGTTGTGCAGCTTTGCGGAATATTTCGATGGTTTCGTGTTCCAAAACGGGAGCGAAGGGGTTGACCGGGCTGGGCTCGGGCAGTGGAAAGAGCCACTGGATGTAGTCGTGAACGGATTCGAGCTGGGCGTCGTTCCAGGCTTGAATTTGGGAGATGTAGCGGCCGGCGTGATCGGGTTTCTCGCCGCTGTAAAAGGCGATGAGCGGGCTCATTTGGGCGCCCCGCCTTGATCAGGGAGAATCTCGAAGGTGATGTTGACGCTGGCGTGGACATCGATGTTGCCGGGTGAAATCGGCGTTTCGGTGTTGGATTCGGCGCGGGCGAATTCGACCTGACGGGCCGGGGAAACGATGACCGGTTGACCTTCTTCGAGCTGGAGCACGCGTCCGACGCGGAGATGGAGGCTTGCCGCTAGTGCTTCGGCGCTGGCGCGGGCTTGTGCGGCCGCTTCACCCAGGGCTCGGGCGCGGTACGGTTTTTCGTCCTTCAACGTGAAGTTGAGGCGGTTGACGTTGTTGGCGCCCGATTTGGTCGCGGCGTCGATTACTTTGCGAACGAGCGAAACGTCGTTCAGTTCCATCCGGACGGTGTTGTTGGCGGTGTAGCCGAGGATGGTGGGCGCGCTGCCGTCCTTCGGATAGCGGTAATTGGGGTTTATGGAGAAATTTACGGTTTTGACTGTGGCCGTGGGCGCCGCGGCTTTGAGCTGATCGATCACCGTGTTGGCCTGCTTGGAGTTAGCGTCGCCGGCGGCCTCAGCGGTTGCGCCTTGCGTGATGACGCCGACGTCGATCTGGGCCTGGTCGGGTTCGACCGAAATCGTGGATTCGCCGTGTACACGGACGTAGGGCGGCAGATTGGTTGTGCCGTTTTGTGCATGAAGCGCGGGTGGGATCGTGGCGAGTATCGCGGCGAGGGCGGCAAACGGAGCTAAGCGCATGACCGAACCCTACAACTTATCGCAACGCTACTCTGAGGTGTATGGCGGGCGGGTTCGGACGGCGCGGTTTCGTACTGGGCGGGCTTGCGGCGGGTCTTTTGCCCGCCTTGCGAGGGAAGACTGCAGGGCGGCTTGCGCCCGCGGACGACGACTTCCTGGAAGACCTGTCGCGGCGCGCGTTCCTTTATTTCTGGGAGCAGGCGGATCCGAAGACCGGGCTGGTGCTGGATCGCGTGCGGGCGGATACGCGCGGGTCGAAGCGGGCCAGCATCGATGTGGCGAGTACCGCCAATACGGGATTCGGGCTGACGGCGTTGTGTATCGCGGCCGAGCGCCGGTGGGAGGATCCGAATGTCGTCCGGGATCGCGTGCTGGCCATCCTGCAGCATCTCGCTTATACCCAGGAAAACGTGCATGGGTGGTTCTATCATTTCGTGAATCGGAAGAGCGGCGAGCGCGTTTGGAAGTCCGAACTGTCGACGATCGATACGGCGCTGCTGCTCGGCGGGGTGTTGACGGCCGGCGAATATTTCGCGGCGGATGCGGATATTCCGCGGCTCGCGCGCGCGATTTACGATCGGGTGGATTTCGGATGGCTGCTGGATCCCGCGACGGGGATGCTGCACATGGGCTGGGATCCGGCCAAGGGATTTCTGCGCGCCGAGTGGGTGGATTACCGCGAAGAAACGCTGCTGTATCTGCTGGGGATCGGGTCGGCGACGTATCCGATTCCGGTGCGGTCGTGGTATGCGTTCGAGCGCGATCCGGCGGTGTTCGAGCGGTATCGCTGGGTGGGGCGCGGGCCGATTTTCACGCATCAGTATTCGCATGCGTGGATCGATTTCCGGGCGAAGCGCGACAACGGGAATTCGCAGCTGAATTACTTCAATAACTCGATTGTCGCGACTTACGCGCACCGGGCATTTTGCCTGAGCTTGCGGGGGCAGTTTCCTAGTTTCTCGCCGGAGTTGTGGGGAGTAAGTCCGTCGGATAGCGAGATCGGGTACATCATCTGGGGTAACTTCGGGACGCATCGGGACATTGACGGGACGGTGGTGCCGTGCGCCGTGGCGGGGTCGCTGATGTTCACGCCGGAGATCTGTGTTCCCGCGCTGCGCTACATGCACGAGCAGTTTGCGGAGGCGATCTATGGCCGCTACGGGTTTGTGGACTCGTTTCACCCGATCACGTTGTGGTCGAACCCGGACTATATCGGAATCGATCAAGGGATCACGCTGCTAAGCGCCGAGAATCTAAGATCGGGCGCGGTCTGGAAGTGGTTTGGGCGGAATGAGCGGGTGAAGTGGGCGATGGGGCAGATTTTCGAACCGGATTTGGCATGAGGAGGATTGGCCGTGACGAGGCTGGACGGCTAATCCGTAGTTGTCGCGAGTTTTGCGCCGATTTCATTAGTGCTCCCTGAGTTAGCGTGGCATGCGCAGCGAGAGCTCCGGGGCGAATTCGTTTGTAAGTTGTTGAGAGTTTGGCGAAGATAGGCGCGGGCGGCCGGTCACCGAGACGCCGTACTCTTCGCACTTGGAATTGTATTACAGTAGTCGCGGAACCTTGGCCAGCTTGCGATCCAGCCTTCGCCGCCGGCTTCGCAACTCCTCCGTCGGCTCCAACGCCAGAGCCGAAATCGTCATCTCCAGCGCCATCGCGTAGTTCCGTTCGCGATGTTCGTAGAACTTAGCTAACTGCTCGTAAGCTCGAGCGCGGCAGGGATTCGGTGAAGCCACTAAGTCCGTAAATATCGCCAATGCCGCCGCTTCGTTCTTGCGCTTCTTCTCAAGTGACGCAATTTCGAACAGCGTGCGGAAGAGTAGCGCATCCGGCAATCCAATCTCAATCGCGCGATGCATCAACGCAATCGCATCCGCATCTCTGCCTTCGGCCAGCAGCCAGCGGGCGAGGCCCAGCAAGTCGGCTCCATGCCGCACTTCAACCTGCGCGGGATCACGGAAACATTGCGGCACCAGCGCCGACAGGCACGCCAGAGTTAGGATGTCCATCTGGTTGTGATGGAATATCGGCACTAAGGTCAATGCGCACTGCGATCGCACATACTCGAAGTAGTAACTCGGGATCACTTCTCCCGGTAAGTCGCCGTGACGCTCGACGCCTAAGATCTGATACTCCAGGTGAGTTAGCCGGCAGTTATCGAGCCGCAGCTTCCACAGTCGCCGTGCGCCGAAGAGTAAGTCGAGATGCTCCATCCGGGCGAAGGGATGACGCATGCGCGCCAGCGTGAAGCGCGTCTCGAGCAGCGGCTGATCGTAAGTCTTTCCGTTGTAAGTGATCAGAACGTCGAAGCGCGAAAGATAGGCGGCCACCGCGGCGAGTTGCGAGCGCTCTTCCGCAAAGTCGCGCATGAAGAACTGCCGGACGCGAAATCCAGAGCGCTCGATACTGCCGATTCCGATCAGAAAGGCGTACGTGCCGCTTCCCCCCGCGAGACCGGTCGTCTCCGTATCGAGAAACGCCCACTTTTCGGGATGCGCGGAGGGAATCGCGCCGCCGGATAACGAGTGCAGCAGATCGGGCGGAAGGTCGATCAGGTCGGAGATATCGACGCTTCCATAACGGCGGTGTCGTTCGTAAAGCCGTTCCGTCTCGAAGTGCCGCCCGTGCTCGGTCTCTACGATCTCGCCGCTGACGGCATTCTCAATCCGCGAGGAAAAGTCAGGCAGCTTCGCGGGGGGCGGCGCGACCGGACGCGGGCCAGCGTACTTCGGATCGTACTTACGGTCGATGCGCGCGATCTTACGACGTAACAGCGCGAGTTGGTCCGCCAGATCCGCCATGCTTGCCGAAGCAGCTTTCGCCCTTTCTTTGCCTACTATACTAGACGGGTGAAAACGCGTGGGTTCTTCGCGGCGCTGCTAATTCTCTTAGCCGCGCTGCATCTGTGCCACGCGCGCGTGTTGTGGACGGAAGAAGACTTGCCGCTCGCCGCAGCGCGCCAGATCCTGTTCGGCAAGACGCTCTATAGCCGGCTATGGTTCGATAAACCGCCCCTCGTGCCGCTCGTCTACCTGCTGTGGGGCGCGCGGATCGGCGTCGTTCTGCGGCTCTTCGGCGCTCTCTACATCTGGGCGTGCTGCATCGTCGCTTACCTGTTCGGGCGCGACGCTTTCGGACGCGCAGCCGGCTTCTGGGCCGCCGGGCTTCTCGCGTTCTTTCTGAGCTTCGACACTCCATCGGCCGTGCTTCCGCTGGCGGCGGATCTGCTACTCGTGCTGCCACACCTCGCGGCGCTTTACCTGGCCTATCGCAAGCGCGCGTTGTGGAGCGGCATCTGCGCCGGAATCGGGTTTCTGACGAACGTCAAAGCAGCGCTGGTGCTGGCGGCTTGCGCTCTGTTTCTATGGCCGTCCATACTTCCTCTTGCTGTCGGGTTCAGCTTGCCGGTGATCGTCGCTATAGCCGCGCTGATTGGAACAGGGGCGTGGAGCAGTTATGTCGATCAAGTCTGGACCTGGCCG
>NZ_CAJCHS010000231.1 GCF_903970205.1 Nevskia soli
TGAACTGAAAGAGGTTCGTATGCGGCAGCGGGCAAAGCGCGATCGGTCCGCCTTTGGCGAGCGGCCAGAGATGCCAGTCGCGGCGATCGAGCCCCTTCCCTTCCACATCGGCCACGGTTGTGGTGCTGTCGTCCAAAGCCTCGCCTTCGAGCCGCAACCCGAGCGCCTTGCGTACCGCGCTGCGGCCGCCGTCGCAACCCACCAGGTAACTGGCCCGCACACGTTCGCCGTTCGAGAGTGTCGCGTCTACCGCGTGCGCGTGCTGTTCGAAGCTCACGAGCGCTTTGCCGAACTCGACCTCGCCGCCGAGCGCGTGGAGACGGTCGCGCAGGATCCCTTCCGTGCGCGCTTGCGGCGCCATCCAAAGATTCGGATACGGGACGCTATCGGTCGGCGGCTTCGATGAACTGAGCGAGCCCATCCGGATCGAGAGGGGACCGGCGTGGAGGCGGAACCTCGGGTACCGCGAGCCCGCCGCCAGGATCGGTTCGATTACGCCCAGATTGTCGAAAATCTCCATTGTGCGCGGCTGGATTCCTTTGCCGCGCGACCCTACAAACGGCGCGGATGCCGCATCGACAATTCGCAGCGGGATGCCGCGGCGCGCGAGATCGACTGCCAGCGTTAGGCCGGTCGGACCAGCCCCGGCAATTAAGATTGTGATTTCGTACATTGTACGAACAATTCTACGTGGTACGGTGTACGAATGTCAAAGCGAAAGTCGCGCCTCGATCGCGAGGCAATAGCCGCCGCCGCCATCGCCATCGCGGATAAGGAGGGATTCGATGCTGTCTCCATGCGCCGGATCGCTGAAGAGCTCAAAGTCGGGACGATGAGTCTTTACTACTACGTGAAGACGAAGCAGGATCTGCTGGCCGTCGTGGATGACGCGCTCATGAGCGAAGCGATCCTGCCGTTGCTCCCGAAAGGGTGGAAACGCGCAATACTCCAGATCGCCAAGCGAACACACGCCATATTCATCCGGCACCCCTGGGCGCTGGTGTCCATGCTGTCGGCGCCTCCGGGTATCAACGCGATGCGCCACATGGAGCAATGCCTGGAGGCTCTGGCCGAAACGTCTTTGACGGCGAAACAGAAGCTCACTCTACTCGTGACCGTGGATGACTTTGTGTTTGGTCACGCGCTCCGCCAATCGGCGCGTGATGCAGCCGTCGACGTGGATTTCGTTACCGCCCAACTGGCAAGCGGCGCCTTTCCTCGTACGGCAGAGTTATTCGGCGACGGACGCGTTGAGGCAAAGAACAATCGCTTCGAAAAGGGCTTGGAAGCGCTGCTCGATCGATTTTCTAAGTAGATATTCTTCCACTGACCGGTACCCAAACCTCGATGTCACCGAATCCGGTCATGAAGCCTTCCCACTCGTAACGCTCGATAACGTCTAGACCGTATTCGGGTTGATGCCCGGGAACGGCAATCCACTCGCGCCGGATGGCATCCATGGTCTCCCTTAGCTTCGACACATGCTGCCGGTGCGGATAGACAAGATACGCTTGTGCAGGAATCGTCTCGGTGACGAACCCGGCAGGCAAGTCACCTACTTCCGACACCTCCACGCCGGCCACGTAATCAAAACCGCCGGCGCCATTCCTCGGATGCGACACCACGCCATAAGTTACTCCCAAGAGTTGACCCGGAATGTTCCCGAGGTAAGGAACCAGGCGCTCCCAAAGCGCGGGAATCCGGCCCGCGGTTTCCATCGTGTAGTGCTCGCGCAATCCCGCAATCAACAGCATCCGGCCGTTCTCAAGCCGGCTGGTTAGTTCGTTCATATCGGATTTTAGAACGCTTCGCCGCCTGACCAACATACACCGTTCCACCTGGATACCCTCCCTTTCGGTCGGGCTCGGAGTGGGGCTTTACGGTCATGCCGAACTCTGTAACCGAAGACCGCGAACATCCCGTATCGGCGGTTGGCCGAAGAAGCGGCTGTACTCACGGTTGAATTGGCTGGCGCTTTCGTATCCGACCGAGAAAGCCGCGCTCGCGGCGTCCAAACCGTCCATGAGCATGCGCTGCCGCGCGGCATGCAACCGCAGTTGTTTCTGGTACTGAAGAGGGCTCATGGAGGTCAGCGTCCGGAAGTGGTGGTGGAGGGTGGACGTGCTCATTCCTGCTAGCTGCGCAAGGCCCTCCACCCGCAGCGGCTTGGCGTAATTCTCGCGGATCCACGCGATGGCTTTCGCCGTCCGGTGGCTCTGGTCTCCAACCGTAGCGATCGCGCGCAGCCTTTGCCCTTCCGCGCTCCTAAGTATCCGGTAGATGATCTCGCGCTGAATGAGAGGGCTAAGAAACGGAATGTCTCGCGGTGTGTTTAGCAGATCCATTAGACGGCAGAACGCGTCGAGAAACTCGGGAGTGGTCTCAGCAGTCGTCATCGCAGGAGCTTCGGAGGGCGGGAGGGTACTCTCAAATTCTTCGCGGCTGAGTGTCTCGCGCACCATCGCCATTTCAAGCTTCAGCCGCACACATAGATACGGCTTATCGTGACTTGCTTCTACTACGTGACTCAGCACCGGCAGGTCAATTGAGGTCAGCAGGAACCGCGATGCGTCATAGAAGAAAGTCCTTCCCGCGAGTTCCACCCGTTTGCGGCCCTGGACGACCAACGCAACGCTCGGCTCATAAGTAACGGAAGCCGGAGTCGTGGGCGCGGTGTATCGGTGGAGAGTGAGACCGGCGATGTCGGTTATCCGGCTCTCCGCCGCGCCAACGAATGAAGCAACCTTGAGAGCGAGGCCTGTTCGCAAGTCGTTCGCTCGATTGCCCGCTAAAAACGGCTTATTTACGGCGGTAATCATCCCTGCCCTCCTATCTACAGAATAGCCGCCGAACGTGAAACGGATTACGGCGAGACCGAACTTCGCGAGAAATAGGCAATAACTCCGCAGGATTAGGATACCCTCCGGTTCCGGAATTTCTTAGGCTGGAGATGGAGAGAAAATCCGAAAGGAGAAACAATGCAAAAGCGCAAACTGGGAAACAGCGGACTCGAGGTTTCGGCGATCGGGTTCGGCTGCATGGGAATGAGTTGGTCCTATGGACCGCCGAAAGACAAACCGGAGATGATCCAGCTGCTCCACGCTGCTGTGGAGCGAGGGGTCACGTTCTTCGATACCGCGGAAGTGTACGGGCCGCTAGTGAATGAAGAACTGGTGGGTGAGGGCCTCGCGCCGTTTCGCGGAGAAGTGATAATCGCCACAAAGTTCGGGTGGGAGGCGAACCCGAACGACGGGGGCAAATGGAACGCTTTAAACAGCCGGCCGGAGCACATCAAGGAAGTCGCTGAGGCGTCGCTGCGCCGGCTACGAGTGGATGCGCTCGACTTGTTCTATCAACACCGCGTCGATCTGAACGTGCCTATCGAAGATGTCGCCGGAGCGGTGAAGGATTTGATCCAGGAAGGCAAGGTAAAGCACTTCGGCCTTTCGGAAGCCGCGGCCAAGACGATCCGCCGCGCGCATGCCGTTCAACCCGTGACCGCATTGCAGAGTGAGTACTCACTGTTCTTCAGGCAGCCGGAACAGGAGATCATACCGACGCTTGAGGAACTCGGCATCGGATTTGTCCCCTTCAGTCCGCTCGGTAAAGGGTTCCTTACGGGCAAGATCAACGCCGAGACGAAGTTCGATAGCACGGATTTCCGCAATATTATTCCGCGGTTTACTGAGGAGAATCGGAAAACGAATCTGGCCTTGGTGGACCTGCTTACTAAGTTCGGAGAACAGAAGAAAGCGACACCCGCTCAGATTGCGCTTGCGTGGCTGCTTGCGAAGAAGCCATGGATTGTTCCGATTCCGGGCACAACGAAGCTGGACCGTTTGGATGAAAATCTGGGAGCGATAAACGTTGAGTTGACGCCGGAAGATATCGAGGCTATCGAAAGCGCCTCGTCAGGCATCAAGCTCGAAGGGGCGCGTTACCCCGAGTTTCATCAGAGCCTGGTGAACCGGTAACCTATGAGGGCAATTCGCTTCGGAATGCTTGCCGTCGTCGCGATAGCCGCACTTTCGCAGACTCGGTCCGCGGGCTCCGATCGGGAGAGATTGGTCGGTGCGTGGCGCCTGGCATCTATAGCGCCCGCGCCCGGCGCTCAACCCTCAGGCATGCTGATCTACACGCGTGACGGCCACATGTCGGTACAGCTGATGTATCCGAAGACGGCAGGTGCTCAATCCAATGAGTACGTCAGAGATGGCTATGAGGCTTCCTTCGGCAGTTACGACGTAGACGAAGCGACTCACACGCTGACTCATCACGTGCGGGGGTCGATTACGCGCGACCTACTTGTCGGTAAGGACCTGCCGCGCGTGTACCGGTTCAGCGTGGACGGGCACTTGATCATCAAGCCGGCTCGACCGGACGAACACTGGTCGGTTACTTGGGAGCACTACTAATCAAATGAGCGCCGCCGCATGGACGAAAGACGAACTAACCCGGATTGCTGAAACCGATGACTTACACATAGCGCCGTTTCGCGAGGACGGTGTGACGTACGGGACGCCGACGTGGATCTGGTCGGTTGTTGTTGGAGATGGGCTTTACGCTCGTGCCTACAACGGACAAGGCTCTCGCTGGTATCAGGCTGCGCTGCGTCAGAAGGCTGGAAGGATCACCGCAGCGGGCATGACTAAGGAAGTCAGGTTCGAGCCGGTTGATGGACCGATGAATGACCGGATCGACGATGCCTATCGGACGAAGTATCGCGGCAGCCCATATCTCAAGCCGATGGTTAGTGCGCGCGCTCGTTCTGCGACCGTTACGATCACGCCCGCGTGACGGACTCCCGCGTGACGGACTAAAGAGGAACTCTCTATGAACATATCTGTCGAAAACAAAGTTGCACCGGTCACCGGCGCGGCGTCAAGCCCGGGACTTGCTGCAGCCAAGACATTCGCCGAGTCAGGCGCATCCGTGGCGCTCGCGGACTGTGAAGCCCTGGATGCGATGTTGAAAGAAGTACCTATCGGTCGACTGGGCCGCGCCGAGGAAATTGCCGATGCTGTACTTTGGCTGTGTAGTCCCGCCGCCAGCCTGGCGGTCGGCCATGCCCTCGTTGTTGACGGCGGGTATACGGTGCGCTAAGTGCGAAAACGATGCGAGCAACTCTAATCTACGGGCCGCGCGACATTCGTTCCGAGGAGCGCCCCGACCCGGTCATTAGCAAGCCGACGGATGCCGTTATCCGGATGTCCGCCACCTGCGTGTGCGGGTCTGACCTTTGGGATTATCGCGGCATCAATCCGATCACTCAGCCCACGCCGATCGGTCACGAATACTGCGGGATTGTCGAGGAAATCGGCAGCGAAGTAAAGACGATTCGACCCGGTCAGTTCGTCATCGGCTCTTTCTTCGCCTCCGATAACACCTGTCCTATCTGCCGGGATGGTTATCAATCCTCGTGCCAGCATCGCGAGTTCGTGGGCGGAGCGCAAGCCGGCATGTTGCGCGTTCCATTGGCGGACGGCACCCTGGTAGCTACGCGGGATGTTCCATCAGAAGACCGGGTCCCCAGCCTGCTGGCTACCTCGGACGTGTTGGGAACGGGATGGTTCGCGGCCGATGCGGCCCATGTGAAGCCGGGTGTAACAGTCGTGGTCGTAGGTGACGGGGCGGTCGGGCTTCTAGCGGTGCTCTCCGCAAGAGAGATGGGTGCGGAACGAATCATCGCGATGAGCCGTCACGAGTCACGACAGCAGTTGGCCCGCGAATTTGGCGCGACCCATATCGTCACAGAGCGAGGTGACGATGGTGTGGCGCGGATCGCGGACCTGACCGATGGAATCGGCGCTGATGCGGTCCTCGAGTGTGTCGGAACGCAGGAGTCGATGATGCAGGCGATCCGCTCGACCCGCCCTGGCGGGTTCGTCAGTTACGTCGGCGTCCCGCACGGGGTCGAACTCGATGGCAAAGATCTCTTCTTCGCGCAAGTGCACCTGCATGGCGGACCCGCCCCGGTTCGCCGCTTCCTGCCGCGACTAATCGAATTAGTTCTGAATGGAGAGATCAACCCCGGCAAGGTATTCGATCTGACTTTGCCGCTGGACCAGGTAGCGGAGGGTTACCGCGCTATGGACGAGCGCCGCGCCATCAAAACGCTGCTGCGTCCATGAACCTTTCCGAACAACCTTCAAATCAGAAGAGGATTACTGATATGGACATCAAACGAGTTGGTTCACAGCCTTCCGGAAAAGGACCATCGGATTGGTTCACCGGTGCAGTGCGCATCGATCCGCTGTTCCAGTCGCCGGATCCGGCGTTCGTGCAAGGCGCTAGCGTGACTTTCGAACCCGGCGCCCGGACTGCGTGGCATACGCATCCGCTGGGGCAGACTCTAATCGTGACCGCGGGTTGCGGCTGGGCGCAGCGCGATGGCGGACCCATCGAAGAGATCCGGTCCGGCGATGTGGTCTGGTTTCCCCCTGGGGAGAAGCATTGGCACGGAGCTACACCGGCCACGGCCATGACGCACATCGCCATCCAGGAGAAGCTTAACGGCAAGGTTGTCGATTGGATGGAACAGGTTACCGACGAGGAATACGGGAAGGATTAGTGCGCGAGGCACTTACTCGAAATCTAGCCTGACTTAGTAGGAGTTAGAGGGTTCAGACAGGCAGCCGTAACAGCAGCGGCATTCAGTAACGATTCAAGTTCGTCGTGAGAGATAGCGGTGACTAACCCTGTGCGGTCATCGTATTCATTGATTTCGAAGTGCAGATGATTGCCATGGCCCTTCCGGTCCGCGTTGAAGCCGGTATGGCCCACGCGCCCAATGACATCTCCCGCTTCCACAAATTCTCCGGGCCGCGTAGCAATGCTTTGCAGATGCGCGTAGCGGAAGAACAGAGAGTTATCCGGATGAAAGATGATGACCGAGTTACCGCCGCGCACAGAGCTGGTAGAGAACCATTC
>NZ_CAJCHS010000232.1 GCF_903970205.1 Nevskia soli
GGGTATACTTCTGTGATTTGTCTATTGCAATACAGATCCGCGCCCGCTTGCACTCATCCATAGTTCGCGCTCTCACACTTGCGGTGTTGCCCGCTTTCTCGCTAGCAGCGCAAACAACTTGGCCGTTCGCCGGAAATGATCTGACCAATTCCCGATGGGCCTCCCAGGAATGTACGATCAACAAAACCAACGTGTCGGGATTATCCCCGGCCTGGATCTACACCGCGGCGGACGACGTTTCCGCCACTCCATCGGTCGACCTTTCCGGTAACGCTGTCTACTTTCCGGACTGGTCCGGATTAATCAACAAAGTCGATTCGAACCTCGGAACCCTGATCTGGTCCCACCCCATGACCGATTACGGATTGCAGCCCGGAGCCATTTCCCGGACAACTCCGACTTTAGTCGGCAATATGATCATTCTCACCGCGAGCGCGCCCCTGGCCAATCCCGTCGAAACGGGCGCTTACGTAATCGCGATCGATCCGTCTACGGGCAATTTGATTTGGAGTGTGAATGTCGGGTCCGGTATGACCTCGTTGATGACCGGCTCTCCGATGGTCTTTAACAACGTCATCTACGTTGGGGTGTCGTCGTCCGAGGAAAGGCTGACTAACCCCACGTTTCGGGGATTTGTCATCGCCCTGTCAGTAAGCACGGGCCAGACGATCTGGAAGACGTACATGACCCCGCCGGGATACACTGGCGCTCCCATCTGGTCGAGCACCCCGGCTGTAGATATTGCGCGGAACCAACTCTATGTAACGACGGGCAACAACTACCTGGTACCCGAGAGCGTGCAACAGTGTGAGCAGCACGCGGGTGCCAATACGAAAGCGGCGAAAGCCTGTCAGGCGCCGAGCAACTATGAGGATTCCATCGTCGCGCTGAATCTCAGCACGGGCGCAATCAACTGGGGTACCAAGTGTTCCGTCACCGATGCCTGGATCGGAGCCTGTCCCAACGGGCCGGCCTGCCCGGACCCGGAGGGCAAAGACTACGATTTCGGATCTGGTCCCAATTTCATGCCCGCCAGTGTGACCGGCGCGAGCACGGATCTGGTGGGCGCCGGCCAGAAGAGCGGCGTCTTTTGGGCATTGAATCCGGATAACGGCGATGTGGTCTGGAAGCAGTTTGTCGGGCCCGGCGGCCTGCTGGGCGGAATCGAGTGGGGCACCGCCGCCGATAATCAGAGGATTTACGTTGCCGTCGCCAACAGCGGTCACCAGCCCTACAGTCTCTATCCGACCGGCATGCCTTGGAACGGAGGCGCTTGGTCCGCTCTCGACATCGCCACCGGCGCAATTCTCTGGCAGACTCCGGACCTGGGCATGAACCCGATGCACCCCATGATTCCCGCGTTGGCGCTTGGCCCGGTAACGGTAGCCAATGGCGTCCTCTACGGCGCCTCCACCTCCGGAGAGATGTACGCGATGGACGCGTCCACGGGTAACGTGTTGTGGAGCTACCTCGCGCCCGGGTCCGTCAACGCCGCTCCCGCCATTATCAACGGTACCGTTTTCTGGGGCACCGGCTATCATCACTTCCCCGCAAAAGCCCCTATCGGTACGGCCTCAAACCGCTTCTATTCCTTCACTCTGAATCCTTAGTACGAGCTTCGCGCATTTGTCATGCGAGACTCGCGAAAATTGCGGATATAATTTACATTGGTTTGCCCCTAAAACGCCCGTAAAGGAATGTGCGTGAATCGATACCTACCCGTCTTTCTCAGTCTTCTGCTTACCTCGTCCGTAGCCGCCTTCGCGCAGTCAGGTCCGCCCTTCGTTGGAATCGGCGACAGTCTCGGTGAAGGAGATCAATCCGCCAACGCCTTCTCCTCTAGCCAGGAATCGGGTTACTTACCTCTCGTCGCCGCGCAGATCGGCGTGCCGTTCCAACTGCCTTTGATTCAAAGCTCCGATATCGGCTTTGTCGGACTGACCATCGGCCGCTCACGCATCGACACCTCGCTAGTTCCCGCCGACTTGGCGGTTTCCGGCGCGAACACCCAGGAAGTCCTTACAGCCACCGCTAGTCATCGCGCCAACAGCGAGGCCGGTCTCGTATTGCCGCCTTACTACGGTCAGAGCCAGGCCGCCATCGTCGGTTCCATTCATCCGACGCTGGTTTACTCCTGGGTTGGGAACGACGATCTAACGCCGTTGATTCTCGACTTTATGCATCTGAATGCCCCTTCGGGCGTCACCTCGCTCGCCGATTTCACCACGGAATATCAGCAGCTGATCGCGGAGTTGCAAGCGTCCGGCGCAAAGGTCGTCGTCGCCAACATCCCCGACCTGACTCAGGTCGGGTTTCTCTTCGACAACAGATACCTCACGAAATACACGGGCACGAATTACAAGCTGCCGAAGGGCTCCCTTACTACGCTCGGAGCGGTAATTCTTCTCGACCTCGGAGTCTTGACCGCTTCCGATCTTTCCAATCCCGCTTACGTTCTGGACGCGGCGGCGGTCAGTTCGATTCAGAGCCAGGTGACTGCGTTTAATCAAGTAATCAGTGACGCCGCGGCCACCGCCGGCTTTCCCTTGGTAGACGCCCACGCCTTGTTCGCGAGCTATATCACCAACCCGGTTACGATCGCCGGAGTGACGATCAACACCAACTACAATGGCGGCGCGTTCAGCCTCGACGGCTTGCATCCTTCCAACACCGGCTACGCGCTGATCGCGAATCAGTTCATCACGGTCTCGAACGAGGCGTTCGGAACCAGCGTACCGCTGATTTCCCCGAGCGCGTTGACCGCCATCGCGATGAACGACCCGTTCATCGATTTCACCGGCGCCGGCAAGGTTCCCGGCCGCCCCAAGTCCGGGCTGCTCGAGACCTTTGCTCCCTACTTCGGATTTTCGAATGGACCGCAGAGCACCGCTACTCCGAAGCTTACCCAGGCCCAGTTTATGAGCATGTACTATCAGCTCAAGGGTCTCAATCCCAATCAGAAGTGGCAACGGTCCGACATCATTAACGCGGTGGCGGATATCATCGGCGCTCCCGCCCAGTAGTCGGGCGATCTACTGATTTACGCCGCTCGCGAGGAACCCGCCGTCCACCGGAAGCACCACCCCATTCACGTACGTGATCGCATCCGACGATAGATAGACGGCGGCGCTTGCGATCTCGTCCGTCGTTCCAAACCTCCCGAGCGGCGTACGCGTCAGAAATTCCTGGCCGCGCTGCGTCTCATCCAGCAGCTTCGCGTTCAGTTCGGTGCGCACGACTCCGGGTGCAATGGCGTTGACGCAGATCCCATGCCGCGCCCACTCGATCGCCAGCGATTTGGTCAACGAGGCGATCGCCGCTTTGCTGGCGCAGTACGCGGCTACTTCGTACAGCGCGACGAACGTGGACAACGAAGCGATGTTGACGATGCGTCCGTACTTCTGTTCGATCATGTGCCGGCCGAAGATCTGACTGCACCGCAACGCACCCGTCACGTTGGTATCGAAGATCGAGTTCCATTCGTCGTCGGTCACGTCGAGCGTCGGCGTGCGCTTGGTCTTGCCCGCGCAGTTGACCAGGATATGAACCTGTCCGAACGCTTCGAGCGTGGCATCTCTCAGCTCCGTAATCGACTCGCGGTTTGAAACGTCCACCGGCTGTCGCAGCGATCGAGCGCCGCGCTGTTCCACCAGCGAAGCAACCTCGTCGCACTGTTCGCGACGCCGCCCCGTGGGCACGACATTTGCTCCCGCGTCAGCCAGCGCCAGCGCAATCGACTTCCCGATTCCCGACGTCGCCCCGACGACGACAGCGGTCCGGTCCTGCAAACTAAATATCGTGCTCACTCAGGCACTCACCTCAATCAGGATTTTCTGATACTGGCTGGGATTACCGCTCCATGCGGCGAAGGCTTCACCCGCTTCAGCGAAAGGAAAGACATGCGAGATCGCCGCGTCGATCGGAAACTTCCCCGCCCGCATCATCGCGATTACAGCCGCGAAGTCTTCCGGCTGGGCGTTCCGCGAACCCAGGATGTCGAGTTCCTTCTGCACGAACCAGCGCGTTTCATAGGCCACCGGTTCCTTGGCGTAGCCGATGTACACGACGCGCCCGGTCCAGGCGACCTCTTCGATGGCCGCGCGAAACGTTTGGGGCAGCCCGATCGCTTCGATGATCACGTCCGGTCCGAAACCGGAGGTCAATTCCTGCAAGCGCTCGTGGAGGGGTTCGCGGGCGGAGTGGATCGCATGCGTCGCTCCCGCGCGCTGCGCCAGTTCCAGCTTGCCGTCATCGACGTCGATCGCGATCACCTTCGCACCGCGAAACGCCGCACCGGAAACCGCTCCGAGACCGACGCCTCCGCACCCGAAGACGGCGACCGTATCGGACGGTGTCACACGTCCACGGCCGGCAGCATGGAACCCAACCGTTAAAGGCTCGACGATACTCAGATACCGCAACGGCAAGTCTTCCGCGACGATCAGTCGCGAATAAGGCACGTTGATCCATTCGGTAAGCGCCCCGTCGCGCTGCACGCCGAATGTCTGGTTGAACTGGCAGGCGTTGGGGCGGCCGCGCCGGCACGAAGCGCATTGGCCGCAATTGGTATAGGGCGAAACAGCCACGTTCATTCCGACGCGGATGCCGGCGGGCGCTTCGCCGTAGAGTGCTTCGACGGTGGCGGCGATCTCGTGACCGGGCACGCGGGGATAAGTCACCAGCGGATTGCGTCCGCGAAAGGTGCTGAGATCGGTGCCGCACAGACCCACCGACCGTACGCGTAGCAACGCCCCGCTCGCCTGGGGCTCGGGTTCCGGCCGGGTCTCGAAGTGCGATTGCTCCGGTTCGGGAATGACGAGGGCTTTCATATCGATCGAGTACCTTATCTTACAAGCACGCCCTACAATCAGGGTTGCAACTCGCGCCGCGCACTTACTTCTGGGTCTTCGCCTCACTCGCCGCCGTTCTCACGCTGACCCCCATCCGCTCCGGCGATCTGCCCGGCTACGACGACGCGCTCTACGCGCATATGGCGAA
>NZ_CAJCHS010000233.1 GCF_903970205.1 Nevskia soli
AAAGACCAGAAGTTCAACGGCGTCGTCACCAAGATTTCTCCGATGGGTACGGAGAAAGACAATGTGACTACATTCGAAGTCCGCGTCTCCATCTCCAATGAGAGCCGCAAACTGCGCGCTCTGATGACTGCGAACGCCGAGATCATCCTCGAAGAACACAAGAAAGTCCTCACCATTCCGGAAGGCGCGGTCCTCTACGCCAAGGACAAATCGAAGGAAGCGGAGATTCCCGACGCCACCAACGAGAAGGGTTTCCGCAAAATAAAGATCGTCACCGGCATCAGTAACGGGGCCCGCACGGAAATTCTGAAAGGTTTGTCCGAAGGCCAACAGGTTATTCTGCAGTGACCTATCTGGCTGAGCTTTTCGGGCAGGTGTTCGGTAGCCTGCTTCGCAATAAGCTGCGCAGCTTTCTGACCATGGCCGGCATCGCCTGGGGCATTGCCTCGGTGGTGATCATCGTCGCCATGGGCGATGGATTCAAGGAAGGCCAGAAGCGCCAAATGAAAAGCCTCGGCGAGAACATCGTGATTCTGTTCGGCGGCCGGACCGAAAAGCAAGCCGGCGGACAGCGTGCGGGCCGCCGCATCCGGCTCGAATATAGTGACGTTGAAGCGATTCGCAGTGAATGCTGGATGGTGGATTACGTCGTGGGTGAAATCGAGAGCAACAACCGCGCCACCAGCCCGTTCAACAGCGGCTCATTCGATACCGACGGTGTCGAGCCCAATTTCGCCAAACTGCGCACCGTTCCGGTTGTTGAAGGCCGCTGGTTATCGGATGACGATAATCGGGACGGCCGGTCCGTTGCGGTCATCGGACCGAAAGTGAAGAAGCAGCTGTTCGGCGGCCGCACGGATGTGCTCGGGCAAGAAATCGCGATCAATTCGCTGCCCTTCCAGGTGATCGGAATCCTTGCCGACAAAGACCAGAATTCGAGCTACGGCGGTCTCGATGAAAGCAAGATCTTCATTCCCTACAACACTGCGGTGCGCGACATCCCGCCGAAGGAGGCTTACTACTTCGCCGGCCTGCTCGACGACATCATCTATAAGCCGCACTCCCTCGATCAGTTCGAAGCGGCCCGCAAGCAAGTCATCGGCGTCCTCGCGCGGCGTCATCAGTTCGACCCCGCCGATGAGAGCGCCCTGGGCATCTGGGACACGGTGGATGACGCGCGCCAGGTCGACGCCCTTTTTCAATCGATGACTGTGTTCCTCGCGACCATCGCGCTGGTCACGTTGAGCCTCGGCGGCGTCGGTGTTATGAACATCATGCTGGTAACGGTCAGCGAACGCACGCGCGAAGTCGGATTGCGAAAAGCTCTCGGTGCCACCCGCCATCGCATCATGATGGATTTCCTGGTCGAAGGCGCGGTGCTCGCGTTCATAAGCGGCGCCATCGGATGGATGGCCGCCTTCGGCTTATCCACCGCGCTCGCGCAAGTGAAGATGCCCGATGTTTTCCCCGGCCTGCCGGTCAGTGTGCCGACCACGATCCTGACGTTTTCGGCGCTCGCGATTATCGCCATCGCGTCGGCGCTATTTCCGGCCTGGCGCGCCGCTTCGTTAACGCCGGTTGAAGCCTTGCGGTATGAGCGATGAGAATCGCGTCCATTTTTCGCGAGGCGTGGGGCGCGCTGCTGTTTAACAAGCAGCGCTCGATTCTCACCATGGTTAGCCTCGCCTGGGGCGTTGTCTGCTTCGTCATTCTTTATTCCTACGGCGAAGGTTTCAACGTCGCCTTAACCACTTCGTTCAAAGCCATCGGACAAGACCTGATCCTCATGTTCGGCGGACAGACTTCGTCGCAAGCGGGCGGCGAACGCGCCGGCCGCGTCATAAAACTCGACCGCGATGATGTCGACGCCATCCGCGAAGCCGTCCCCATGGTCGGGGCAATCTCGCCGGAAGTCATGATGCGCCGCACTCCGGTCACGCACGACTACCGTTCGGAGAACATGTCGATCCGCGCCGTCCTGCCGGTCGACTACCAGAAAGTCCGCAACATGACGATGGAAACCGGCCGTTGGCTCTCCGCTGAAGACGATCTGCAGAAGGAGCGCGTCGCCGTCCTCGGTGCGCTTGCGGCGAAAAAGCTGTTCGGCGAGGCGCCGCCCGAGAACGAAAAAATCACGATCAACGGCATGCAGTTCGTCGTCATTGGCGTGCTTCGAACCAAGCTGCAGATATCGAACTACAACACGCCGGATAACGAATGCGTGTTCATCCCGTACGACACCGCATCGCTACTGACCGACGTGAAATACCCGGAGGACATTGTCTGGACGCCGGCCAATCCCATCTTCCGCGAGGCCGCGGTCAAGCAAATCCGCGCAACCCTTGCGCGCATCCATAATTTCTCGCCGACCGATGAGCGCGCCGTCGAGATGATCGTCTTCAACGAGTTCATGAAGCAGATCGATACCATGTCGCTCGCGTTGCGCGTCTTACTCGGACTCATTGGCACGCTGACGCTCGCCATCGGCGGCATCGGACTGGCCAACATCATGCTCGTTTCCGTAACGCAGCGAACCCGTGAAATCGGCGTCATCAAGAGCCTCGGCGCGACCAGACGATCCATCCTGCTGCAGTTCCTTCTCGAAGCCATGGTGATCGTAACCGCGGGCGGATTGATAGGCGTTCTCGCCGGCGTGACGATCTCGATGGCCGTCGGCACGCTTCCGTTGCTCGGGCCGCTGTTCAAAGACACCAGCGGCGCCGGCGACATTCACCTGAAGGTCTCGGAATTCGCGGTCCTCACCTCGACCATCATGCTGGAAATCGTCGGCTTGGTTTCCGGCCTGCTGCCCGCCATCCGCGCCTCGCGCCTCGACCCCATCGATGCCCTGCGCTATGAATAGCCTAATTGCCGTGCAACCAATCTGTTACCGGGACATCTACCACTGATATAATTGGTACTTCCGCCCAACTGAATATGCCCCTGAAGCCGATAACCGCGAACGCGGGAAGCGACAAGAAAATCTATTTGCTGAAGCCGCGTGGCTTCTGCGCGGGGGTCGTGCGGGCCATCGACGTCGTAAAGATCGCACTCGAACTTTATGGGCCTCCGGTATACGTTCGTAAAGAAATCGTACATAATAAGCACGTTGTGGACGAGTTGCGAGAAGCCGGAGCCGTTTTTGTCGAGGAAGTGGAAGAAGTTCCCGCCGGAGCTCGCGCCATTTTCAGCGCGCACGGCGTCTCTCCGGTAGTGCGCCGGGATGCCAAAGACCGCAAGCTCCAGATCATCGATGCCACCTGCCCGCTCGTAACCAAGGTTCATCTCGAAGCCGTCAAGTTCGCTCGCGAGGGCTACACCATTATCCTGATCGGCCACAAGGATCACGATGAAGTCACGGGGACATTAGGCGAAGCGCCCGACAAAACCATCCTCGTCGAATCGGTCGATGATGTGGATGCGCTGGAACTCGCCAACCCCTATCGGGTCGCGTACCTGACCCAAACCACCCTGAGTCTGGATGAAACCAGAGACATCGTCGCGCGCCTTCAGGAACGTTTCCCGAATATCACCGGACCCAAATCCCAAGACATCTGCTATGCCACCGAGAACCGCCAGATGGCGGTCAAAGGCGTTTCGGAATATTGCGATCTGATGCTCGTGGTCGGTTCATCCAACAGTTCCAATTCCAAGCGCCTCGTTGAGGTCGGGAATAATTTCGGCGTCCAATCGTATCTGGTCAACGACTGGAGCGAGGTCGATCCGCAGTGGCTCGAAGGCATCCGCAACGTGGGTGTAACAGCGGGAGCTTCGGCCCCGGAACACTTGGTCGAGGAACTCGTTGCCGCCCTCCAGGACCACGGATTCCGGCAGTTGGAAGAAGTCGAACTGATCGAAGAAGACGTACGTTTCTCACTTCCTAGCGGGCTTATCCACGCGTCCAGCCTCCGGTCAACTCCGGTTCCTGTCTAAGACATGACATCCGCACCCGCACTCTCCGAGATCCTGCGCACTTCCACCACCGCCGCAATGGCGCGCGCGTCGGAGTTTGTCCTGAACCAGCAGCGCGAAGACGGCCACTGGTGCGCGCTTCTCACCGCCGATACAACCCTCGAATCGGATTTCATTCTCTTCCAGCTCTGGATGCATCCGCCGGTCGATGGCGAATGGAAACCGCAGACCCGCCCATTGATCGACAAAGCCGTCGCGTCGATCCTTGAGCGGCAGAATCCCGACGGCGGTTTCTACATTTACGAGCAGGGCCCGAGTGAAATCAGCGCCAGTGTAAAAGCCTATGTCGCTCTCAAGCTCGGCGGCATTCCGGTGACGGACTCGCGACTGGCGAAACTGCGAGAGCGCATCCTGGCCTTGGGCGGCATTCAATCCGCGAACAGTTTCACGAAGGTCAATCTCAGCCTCTTCGGCCTCTATCCACGCGATTACTGCCCGAGCATTCCGCCCGAAATCCTGTTGATGCCGGGCAATCTGCTCTACCAGATGTCTTCGTGGACGCGCGCCATCGTCGTTGCGCTGGCGATTGTCCACGCGCACAACCCGCAGCGTCCCGTGCCGCGCGGCTTCAACCTCGAAGAACTCCACTTACCCGGTAAAGGCTACGAGTTTGCCGTGAACGATTCCTGGCTGACGTGGCGTTCCGCTTTCATCCACACCGATAAAATCCTCAAGCTCTGGGAAAAATACGGGTTCTCCCGCATCCGCCGCAGCGCCATTAAGAAGTGCGAACGCTGGATGGTCGAACGCTTCAAAGGTTCCGACGGCCTCGGCGCCATCTACCCGCCGATGATGTATGCGGTCATGGCGCTCGACGTCCTCGGGTATCCGCCCACCCATCCGCTGCGCGTTGAAGCCGTCCGCCAGTTCGACGCGCTCATGATCGACGGCCCGGACAAGTTCTTCTTCCAGCCCTGTTACTCGCCGATCTGGGATTCCGCGATCGCCGCCTATTCGCTCGGCGAAGCCCAAGCCCCGGCATCGAAAGCGTTATCGCGCTGCGCCGATTGGATGCTGGATCGCGAGATCCGCAAGAAGGGCGATTGGTCCGTCAAGCGTCCCGACACCGAACCGTCCGGCTGGGCATTCGAATACAACAACGAGCACTACCCCGATATCGATGACACCGCGATGGTGTTGCTCGCCCTCCGTCACGCCCGGGGCAGCGACACCCAGGCGCAGCGCGCCGCGGTAAGCCGCGCCATCGACTGGCTGTTCGCCATGCAAGGCCGCGATGGCGGCTGGGCCGCGTTCGATGTCGATAACAACTGGCAATTCCTGAACAACGTCCCGTTCGCGGATCACAACGCGATGCTCGATCCGGATTGCGCCGACATCACCGGCCGCGTCCTCGAATCGCTGGCCGCCCAGAACGTTTCGCGCGAGCATCCGGCCGTGCGGCGCGCCGTCGAGTGGCTGGTCAACAATCAGGAGCGCGATGGAAGCTGGTACGGCCGCTGGGGCGTCGCTTACATCTATGGAACCTGCTTCGCGCTGCGCGGGCTGGCGGCCGCTGGAGAAGATTCCCACGAACCGTACATCCAGCGCGGCAACGAATGGCTTCGTTCTGTACAAAATGCGGATGGCGGATGGGGCGAAAGCTGCGCCAGCTACGATAACGGCATCTTCACCGGCGCCCACTCCACGCCTTCCCAGACCGCCTGGGCGCTGATGGGCCTGATCGCCGGCGGCGATACCTACAGTTCGAGCGTCCGCAACGGCATCCGGTATTTGCTTGACACGCAGCGCGCCGACGGCAACTGGGAGGAAGACCTTTCCACGGGCACCGGCTTCCCCAAAGTTTTTTATCTGATGTATCACAATTACCGGGTTTGCTTTCCGCTGATTGCCTTGGCGGACTACGCAAAATTCTCGGATACGGAGCGTTAATGAAATTTCCCCTGGCAATGACGGCTGGGCTCGCGAGCTACGTTTACAAGAACAAGGCCCGGCCGCGGCCGGAATGGCAGATCACCAACGAACCGAAAGGTGACATCGCGAATCCGTTTCGCATTTTTACGCCGAAGCCGAATTCGGATCGCGCGCCGCACCCGCTCATGCACAAGCGCTTTCCCATCGTGCTGATGCTGGAGCCGCTGCACGCCTGCAACCTCACCTGCACCGGTTGCGGACGCATTCGCGAGTACGAGTCCACCATCAAAGAGCGCGTTCCCGTGGAAGAGTGCCTGATGGCCGTCGACGAATGCGGCGCTCCGATGGTCTCCATCTGCGGCGGCGAACCGATGATGTATCCGCAAATCGGCAAGCTTGTCGCCGGCATTCTCGACCGGGATAAGTTCATCTATCTCTGCACCAATGGCATGTTCATCCGCAAGCGCCTGAACGAGTTCAAGCCGGATAAGCGCTTCTTCTTCAACGTCCATCTGGACGGCCTCGAGAAGACGCACGATATGTGCGTGGAGCGCGAAGGCGTGTTTCAGGAAGCGATCGAGGGCATCAAGGCAGCGAAAGCCGCCGGGTTCCAGATCGCGACCAACACTACGGTCTATAAAGAGACCGACATGGCGGAGATCGAGCAGCTCTTTGAATACCTCTCGACTCTCAATGTCGATGTCCACCAACTCTCGCCCGCGTACGGATACTCCGCCGTCAACGATCGCGAGATCTTCATGACGCGCGAAGATGTGAACGAAAAGTTCAAGGGCATCGATCGCCTGATGAAGCGCTATCCGATCGCGCACAGCCCCGTGTATATGGACTTCCTGCAAGGCAAGAAGGAACTGCCCTGCACCGCGTGGGGAACGCCGACCTACAACACCAAAGGTTGGAAAGGCCCCTGCTACGTCATCACCGACGCGCACTACAAAACGTTCGAAGAATTCATGACCGAAACCCAGTGGCAGAACTACGGTCCGGGCGGCGATCCGCGCTGCGAACACTGCATGATGCACTCCGGCTTCGAACCGTCCGTCGCGCTCGGTATCAACCATTCCGCGACCGATTACCTGAAAACCATCGGTTGGATCTTGCGGTAACTTGAAACCGACGCTGGTCACCGGCGCTTCCGGATTCATTGGCTGGCACGTAGCGCGGCTGCTCGCCGAGTGCGGTCACCGCGTTCGTGCGTTAGCGCGATCCACCAGCCGGCTCTCAGGCATCGAAGTGGACCGCGTCACCGGCGACTTGCGGGACGCAGGTTCGCTTGATCGTGCCGTGGCTGGATGCGGCCTCGTATTCCACGTCGCGGCCGACTACCGGCTCTGGGTCAGGAATCCGAAAGAGATGTATGAATCGAACGTCGATGGAACCCGCCATCTGATCGACGCCGCGCGCCGCGCCGGAGTCGACCGCTTCGTCTATACCAGCACCGTCGGATGTATCGGCGTGCCGAAAGACGGGATCGGCGATGAAACGAAGCCCGTGACTTTAGAAGAGATGTCCGGGCCATACAAGCGCTCGAAATTCCTCGCCGAGCAAGTCGCGCTGGAAGCCGCGCGCGACGGTTTCCCGATCGTAATCGTCAATCCCACCGCTCCGGTCGGACCGCACGACGTCAAGCCCACTCCCACCGGCAAAATCATCGTCGACTTCCTGAAAGGCGCGATTCCCGCGTTTATCGATACCGGTCTGAATCTGGTCGATGTGCGCGACGTCGCTACCGGACACCTGCAAGCCGCCGAAAACGGCCGTGTCGGCGAACGTTACATTCTCGGTGCGGAGAACCTGACACTAAGCAGCATCCTGCAGCGCCTGAGCGCGATCACCGGCCGCCCCGCGCCCACCACGCAGCTTCCATACGCCGTTGCGTACGCCGCCGGAGTGGTCACCACGGCATTCGCGCAGTTTACCGGCAGACCGCCGCTGGCGCCCCTCGACGCCGTCAAGATGGCGAAGAAGAAGATGTTCGTAACGCACGCCAAAGCCGGGCGCGAACTCGGATTTCTCCCCTGCCCGGTGGACGATGCGTTAGCCAGCGCAATCGACTGGTTTCGCGCCAACGGGTACGTATCGTGACCCACGCCTCATACCGAACCGCGACGGCAACGGAGGGAGGGTCGCTCCGCGTACGCATTATGATCCTCTTCCTAGCCGGCATCTTCCGCGGCAAGCCCATGATCGCTGTCGCCAACGGGTACGCATCGTGACCCACGCCTCATACCGAGCCGCGACGGCAACGGAGCGGTTTTTGCACAGCACCAAAAGCCTCACCCGCGCACAATCCCGCACTCTGAGCCCGACCGAGAGGGAGGGTCGCTCGGCGTACGCATTATGATCCTCTTCCTAGCCTCCGTCCCGCTCGAACCCGTCCAATGGGCCATGTCCGGCATCTTCCGCGGCAAGCCCATGATCGCTGTCGCCAACGGGTACGCATCGTGACCCACGCCTCAAACCGAACCGCGGCGGCA
>NZ_CAJCHS010000234.1 GCF_903970205.1 Nevskia soli
CGCCCGCGCCTTGTAAACCAACCTGCGGGCTCACCAATGCCGGGGCGGTGTGCGAGAAAACCTGGTTCGGTTTGTAGTCCTGATGCGGCCGATACAAATTTTGCGAAACGGGCTTCGGTTGGATCTTCAGCGGTTTTTCCGTCGGCAGTTCGATGGCTTTTTCGGGCGGCCGTTTCTGCTCGGGCCGCTGCTCGCGCAATTTCAACGGCGCTTGCGGGACGACTGTCTGCGTGTCGTTCGCCAGGCGATTGATCTCCCCCTGCTTCTGTTGAATCGGGATGGTCTTCACCGCCGTGATGGCGACGCCCGCGCCCGGATGCAAATCGCCCATCAGTTCGCTATTGCGCTTCATTTCGATCGCTGTAATCCCGATCATCAGTGCCACGATCCCCGCATGGAACAGGATCGAGAAGAGAAACGGCGTGCCGAGATGCTCGGGCTCTTCGAGCAGATTGACGTGGGATGCCGCGGCAGGTCGCATGGTTGCTCAAAGGTGCAGGTCAACGGCCCGGCAGCCGGGAAGTGTCCTGCGGCTGCGTGACCAGGCTCACTTGCAGTTTGGCATCGCCCAGTTCGCTGATGACCTGCGCGATGGGATCGTACGGCGTTTCTTTATCGGCGCGCACATACACGGCGGTCTGTCCGGCGAACCGGGTGTGGATCACATCGCCCAGCTCGTGGAAATTGACTTCCTGCTTGCCCAGATAGATGGCGCCGGTCTTGGTGATGGTGACGATCGGCAACTCTTTGGTGGACGTCTTCACGGTCTTGGTTTGCGGAACTTCGACTTCGAGCCCGTACTCCATCACGTGCGCGGTCAGCATGAAGATAATCAGCAACACGAGCACGACATCCACAAACGGCGTGACGTTGATCTCCGCCAGAGGCGCGGTGCCGCCGCGCCGGCCGCGCGATCCGAGTCCATTGGTCGAGAAGGCCATGCTATTCGCCGAAGCTCCGCTCCGCCATGTTCATGAACTCGAGGGAGAAATCGTCCATGCGCGTTCCGGTTTCGCGCACGATCGATCCGAAGTAGTTGTAGAAGATCGCGGCTGGAATGGCGGCGAAGAGCCCGGCAGCCGTAGCGATTAACGAATCCGCAATGCCGGGCGCGACCGCTCGCAAACTCGTGCTTCCCGCCGCGCCGAGACCTTCGAACGCGCGGATAATTCCGATAACAGTTCCCAGCAATCCCACGAACGGCGAAACCGACGCGGCGGTCGCGAGCCAGTTCATGTTGCGTTCCAGCTTGGCGAGAGCTTCGCTCGCGCCCAGCTGCAGCGTGCGCTCGATCGACACGCGATTCGTGATGCCGCCTTTCGCCTTCACCTGCCGCGCGACTTCCTCATATCCGAAATCGAAGACCGACACGAGCGGCGACGGACGAAATTGTTCGCTGGCCACCATCACCGATTCCAGTCCGCTGGCTTTGCGAAATGCGCGCAGGAATCGCGTATCCGCGTTGCGGGCCTTGCCGAAAGTGCTCCACTTGGAAAAGATAATCATCCAGGACGCGATCGACGCGATGACCAGCAGCCCGAGGACAACCATCCCAGGCAGCGGCGTGCGCTCGACCATGCTCCAGATATCGACTTGAAATAACGCGAAGGGCGCCCAGGCGGGCGAGGTGACATCGAGAGAGGTAAGGACCATCACTTGGGTGACGTTTCCATCATTAGTTCCATTATGTCCAATGTTAAGACGCGGCTCGCTGGATAGATGACGCGCGATGGTTCGCAAAAGGACGAAGGTACGCGCAAACGGTATCCTGTTGCTGACTCGCTTTTGAAGAAACTGGTCTGACCAAACATGCTGCTTGAGCTGGCTGTCGAAAACTACGCCGTCGTGGATAAGCTGCGCGTCGCGTTTCATCCCGGTTTGAATTTGTTAACAGGGGAAACCGGGAGCGGCAAATCGATCCTGGTAGGCGCGCTGGACCTGTTGTTTGGGGGCCGCGCGTCGGCCGACGTCATTCGGTCGGGAGAACAGCGCGCGCGTGTTTCCGGGCGCTTCGATGTCACCGGAAATCAGCTGCTGGAAGCCGTAATCCAGGAGCTGGGCTTCGAAATTGAAGACGGGGAGTTGCCCATCGAGCGCGAGATTCTGGCGAACGGCAAGAGCCGCGTGTACGTTGCCGGACGCGCCGCGACGGCCGGCATGCTGCGGCAATTAGCGCCGTTTCTCGGAGACATCCACGGCCAGCACGATCAGCAGCAGCTTTACGATCCCGCGGCCCAGCGCGACATGCTCGATGCCTTTGCGCGCGACTCGGAAATGCTCGCAGCGGTTTGGAGCGCTTACCGGAAATGGCGCGCCGTTGAGCAGGAACTGAAGGCGCTGCAAGGCAACGAGCAAGACAAATTACGGCAACTCGATATATGGCGGTTTCAGCAGAAAGAGATTTCCGCGGCGGCATTGAAGCCCGGCGAAGATGTCGCGCTGGACGCCGAGCGCCGCGTGGCGCAGAATACGGAACGCCTTCTGGAAACGGCTGGCGCCGCCTATCAGTCGTTGTATGAAGCGCCGGAATCGGCCTTCGCCGCGCTTCGGGTTGCCATGCGGAAGCTGGAAGATGTCGGCCGCATCGATAGCGCGCTGGAGGATATTCGCGCAACGCTCGATCCCGCCGTGATCGCGGTTCAAGAGGCTTCGTACGCGCTGCGCGATTATCTGGACCGTCTGGAAGCCGATCCCGATCGCCTGGACGCCATCGAAACACGGCTGGCGCTGATTGAGCGATTGAAGCGCAAATACGGCGGATCGCTGGATGCCGTTCTCGTGTTTCTGGCGGATGTGGAGAGGCAGATTGCCGGGCTTGAAAACGCGGATCAGCGCCTGGCTGAGTTGGAGTACGACCAGCGCTTGTTGACCGCGGCATTCAGCGAGCTCTCGGCGCAACTAAGCGAAATTCGCAAGAAGGCAGCCGCGAAACTTTCGAAGGCGGTGGAAGCGGAGCTGGCCGAGCTCGCGATGGAGCGCACGGTCTTTCGCATCGAAGTGACCCCGGGCGAATGGAGTGAACTGGGCGCGGACAGCGTGCGTTTTCTGGTGTCGCCGAACCGGGGCGAAGAGCCGAAGCCCATCGAACGCATCGCTTCCGGCGGCGAGATTTCGCGCGTCGCCTTGGCGTTGAAGAGCTGTCTGGTGGCTTCCCAACCGGCGGGGTCGGGACGCACGCTGGTCTTCGATGAAGTGGACACCGGCATCGGCGGGAGCGCGGCGGAAGGCGTTGCGCGGCGCTTGAAACGCTTGGCTTCGTCCAATCAAGTCTTATGTGTCACGCACCTGGCGCAGGTTGCGAGCTTCGCCGATCATCACTTTCGAGTGGACAAGATCGAGGCCGGCGACAGAACGACGACACGCGTCGCTGAGCTTAGTAAGTCGGAGCGTCGCGATGAAATTGCGCGCATGATCTCCGGCCAGCGGGTGACGCCCGAAGCGCTGAAGCATGCCGACAGGCTGATTGCTTTGGCTAATGGGGTGTGAAGCGCGATAGCGATCCAGAAACCGAACGGGCAACGGAGCTAACGGCGTAGCCGGTATATAATCGACCGCTGATGCAACCCACCATACTAACCATGTTGTTCCTGACGCTGCCGGTCTGGGCGCAGTTGCCGCCCGGCTTTCCCATTGCCCCGCAAGCCCATGCCCCGCGCATTTCCCTGGGCCCGGCCGCCGCGCAGTTGGGGAACATCAAGGTTTTCGAAAGCAGCAACTGGGCCGGTTACGCGGTGGTTGGCGAAGAGTTCACAGCGGCGAGCGGCTCGTGGACCGTGCCGACGGTGGATTGCACGGCCAGCCCTTACGGCTCGGTTTCGTTTTGGGTGGGCATCGACGGTTGGAACGACGCAACGGTGGAGCAGACCGGAGTCGAAGCGGGTTGCAACGGGCTGGAGCCCTACTATTACGCCTGGTACGAATTTGCGCCGAAAGCCGGCGTTACGATTACCAGCGTGCCCGTAAAGCCGGGCGACAATATTTCCGCGTCGGTCGCGTATAGCTATTCCGTTTTCACGGTGACTCTCACGAATCTGACCACCGGCAAATCCCATAGCACCACTGCGGCCGTTCTCGATGCGCACAGGAACTCCGCCGAGTGGATCGTTGAATTGAACGGCGCATATGGACTGACCGACTTCAATGCCGTGCGATTCGGCAGCGACTTCACAACGGCCGAAGGTACCAATGCGGCGACGGACTCCACCACGTCCGGTCCGATCGGCGCCTTCGGCGATCGCGTGCAGGCCTCGGTCATCGTTAACAAGCAGATCGAGCAGGCCGTGCCTTCGTTTCTATCGATCGACGGAACCAGCTTCACCGTGACCTGGTGGTCGAGATAGCGACGCGAACCTCGACGGGTTCACCGTCGATCGTTTGATGGTGTTCCGCGACGTAACTGTGCGTGTTTCTCCAACGCCAGTTTATCTGGCCCGGGTCCCCAGGAGCGCGTGCATCCGATACGATTGAGTCAGACATTCATCTTCATGGCAACCTATCCCTCAACCGCCCCTCCGGCGCCAGACACGCGCACGCCCTGGTACGTATGGTGCTCCGTTCTGGCGATTACTTCGGCCATCATCGGTGGCCAGTGGGACATTTCGTGGCATAGCAGCATCGGGCGCGATACTTTCTGGACGCCCGCTCATATGGCCATTTACTTCTGCGGCGTACTCGCCGGCGTTGTATGTGGCTATCTGATCCTGCGCGACACATTCACTCGCGGAGGACATACCGCGGTGGTGCATGTCCTCGGATTTCGCGGT
Source organism: Nevskia soli (assembly GCF_903970205.1). Classification (GTDB taxonomy): domain Bacteria; phylum Acidobacteriota; class Terriglobia; order Bryobacterales; family Bryobacteraceae; genus Bog-113. The sequence continues at coordinate 4,764 of NZ_CAJCHS010000234.1, forward strand.
CCCCTAGGAGCGTTTATCGCGGCGTGGGGCGGTATCGTCATGCTTACTTCCGCGCCCTTCGATAACTGGTGGCACGACGCCTACGGACTCGATGTCAAGATCGTGAGCCCGCCGCATGTCGCTCTGATCACGGGTATTTTCGCGGTCGGAATGGGCGCGTTAATCCTGACGCTCGGCTATATGAATCGCGCCACGGGCCGTCAGTGGAAACAACTTCAGTGGCTGTTTCTTTATACCGGCGGCATGCTGATCGCTCTGCTGCAGGTACTGCTGCTGGAATTCAATGACCGCATCCATCTACATTCGTCGCTGCCCTACCGGATGATGGCGATTCTGCTGCCGTTTGTTCTGGCCGGGGTCTGGCGCGCTGCCAATCAAAAATTCGCGGCGACAATCGTCACCGGCGTCTATACTTTGCTTAATATCGGGTTGATCCTGATCTTGCCGCTTTTTCCGGCGGTGCCGAAGCTCGGGCCAGTGTACCAGGCGGTCACTCACTTCGTTCCGCAGCAATTCCCGATCTTACTGATCGTGCCGGCGTTTTGTCTTGACTTACTGTGGCAGCGAACGGCCAACTTATCGAAGTCGATCGTCGCCGTTGTAAGCGGCGCCATTTTTGTACTCGCGCTCCTCGCCGTGGAATGGCCATTCGCAGACTTTCTGATGTCACCCGCTTCGCGCAACGCTTTCTTCGGAACCGGGTACTTCGGGTACTTTCTTCCGGCGCAATCGCACTTAGCCCGAGGACTGTTCGTGACCCTGGAGTCAACGCCGGAGTTCTGGGCGAACATCGGGCTAGCCATGATTTTCGCGATGGCCAGCATGCGGCTCGGGATGGCCTGGGGCGATTGGATGCGCCGGGTGCGCCGCTAACGTGTACTTACGCTTCGTACTCCTACTGTTGGCCGGCGCCTCTGCTGCGTTCGGCCATGTGGGAAGTCCGGATGTATATTTCGACGCGCAAGCCGGACCGTATTCGCTATTCGTTACCGTGCAGCCTCCGCCGGTAATCCCAGGTGTGGCGCAAATTCAGATACGTACGACGAGCCCGGGCGTACACGCGATGAACGCTACGCCGCTGGGACTTACGGGTGAGGCTGCCAGACATGCGCCTGTGGCCGACGCGCTGCGGCAGTCGAAACAAGACCCGCAGTACTTTACGGGAGCGGTCTGGCTGATGGCCGCGGGATCGATGCAGGTCCGCGTTGTCGTGGATGGGGACAAGGGCCCCGCCACGGTATCGGTGCCCCTGCCCGCCATCGCGCAACGAACTCTGACGATGCCGACCGGGCTTGGGTTCTTTCTGTTCGCGATTCTGTGCGTCCTGGTGGTAGGGCTTGCCGGTATTATCGGGGCGGCCGCCACCGAAGCGGAACTCGCGCCCGGAGTTGCACCGACCCGGCAGGCGCGGGTGCGTCAGCTGATGGTGGTGGGCGGCGCACTCGCCGTATTGATCTTCATAACCTGGCTGGGAAACTCCTGGTGGACGGCGGAAGCGGCTACTTACCAGGCGAACATCTATAAGCCGCTGCAGATGACTCCTTCGCTAAGCGGCGGCGTACTCAGGCTGAAGGTAACCGACCCCGGCTGGCTTCCGTTTCGTAAGTCGGATGACTTTGTCCCGGATCATGGGCACTTGATGCACCTCTATCTGATCCGGCAGCCGGAGTTAGACCGCGTGTATCATCTACACCCGGATATGACTGGTGCCGGTGTGTTCGAACTGCAAATGCCGTCGATTGCGCCGGGCCGCTACAAGTTATACGCCGATGTCGTGCATGAGGATGGATTTCCCGAGACACTTACCGCGTCGATGAACGTTCCGGAGAGTAGCGTTACGGGCCGGGCTTTGGATGGTGATGACGCGGCGGTATCGGCGACGCCTGCCTCCGAAGTGCACGCGAATACCACGGAGTTCCTGCTTCCCGATGGGTATAAGATGCGGTTCGATGCGCCTGCCGCATGGGTTGCGAAGCGGGCGGAGTTGTTTCGATTTGAGTTACTGGATCCAGCCGGCCATGCGCCGCAGGACATGCGGCTCTACATGGGTATGTTGGGGCACGCCGCCTTTGTGAAGACTGACGGAACTGTATTCGCGCACATCCATCCGAATGGCAGCGTGGCTATGGCCGCCTTTATGATGTCGCGGCCCGACGGTATGGGTTCCATGAACATGGATGGAACGGAACCGGCAGCGCTGCCGAATGCAGTGTCGTTTCCCTATGGATTTCCTTCAGCCGGGCATTACCGCATTTTCGTGCAAATGAAGCATGGAGACACGGTAGAGACCGGCGCTTTCGATGCGTTTGTGGGCCGGAGCTAATGGGTTTTGAGTGGACTTGATCCCTTACTTCGAGAAGTCTACTGTAGATTCCGCGCCGAACTGCCGGTAGTTGCGCCACTCAATCACGTTGCGGGTGCAGTAGGCCGATCCGCGCTGACAGGCGATGTTTTTCGATTCGACGGGCAGCAGCACTTTATGGCTGCCGATCAGGACCGGTTCGAAATCGATGCTTTGCTCTACGGTATCGTTCGGAAACGCTTCCGGGATATTGTCCGCCTGGCGTTCGAATCGCAGCACTCGCGCGGTTTCTTTATCTATCCAGATGCTGCCGCTGTACCCCGGACGTATGGTTTCGCCGCCGATGGTAATCGTCCAGTTCGAAGTCTCGTGAGGTACCTTGAAATCGAAAACCTGAGTGGCGGTGCGGCGGAATAACTCGTTGCGCGCAAAGGTGAATTCGGCGGCGGTTTGGCGCGCAAACAAGCTATCGAGCACAGTACCGAACTCGCCCGTGGAGCGCGCACCGTTCTTGATGTCCATCATCCCTGTACTCACCGGGCGGTTGCCTACTTTGATGTTCTCGTACTTCTCGACGCCATCAACGTAACTGATATTCGCGGTAATCACGTCGATCGGACGGAAGCCGTCAACCTTGTTGTTGCGCTCATAGCGCGTCGTGATTTGCTGACATACGAAGTTGGGAAGACGGTTGGTGAATTCATTGCTGGCCTCGATCGCGCGATCGATCAGCTTCTTGGGCTTTGCTTCGGGCGCCGCTATCGGCTTGGGCTCGACGGTCGGCTCCGGCGCCGGTGAAGCCGGAGCCGTGCTTGCGGGCTTCGCGGCTGAAGCTACTGTAACGTCATCATCGTCGTCATCGGTATGGGACTTCGGCTTGGGTTTTCCGTGGCGTAAGATGGGACGGCCGTCTTCGTCCTCCGGGGCGCGGTCAATGGTAGCCGTCACCTCGTTCTTGGGTTTCTCCGCCGGATTCTCGATAACTACCGAAGAAGCCGTTAGAGTATGCTCTTCATCGCCGACAGCTACCAGGCGGACGTGAGTGCCGGGCTCTATATCTTCCTTGGTTAGCTTGCCGTCCGGTCCGCTGAACTCTGTTTTCGAGGTGATCTTACAGATGATGATGCGGGTATCGTCGCTCTCGATTTCGATTAACTTACCATCGTTGCGGAGTACCTTGCCCGTAGTCGTGAGTTTGTCTAGCTTGTCGACCTTCTGACTCCTGTCGCCCTTCGAAGGCGCAGAAGCGTCCGGCACGCCCGGCACGGGAGAGCCGGACTGGCCGGGTGATCCCGCGCGCGGCAGCGGCGCCTGCTCACCCATCTGAGGCGCCGCTATCAGAACGACCGCGAAAAGCGGACCGGCTAGAAGACCACGCATTCAGTCAAACTATTGCACATACATACTCAGCGACGGCGCGGCAACACCGCCGATGCTGAGCGTAACCGGTTGCGATCCGGTCCCGATACCGGTGGGAACGGTAACGTTCAATTGATAGAGGCCGGCGAAACCGGGCGCGAGTCCGGCAAAACCGACGGCAGCGTTTTGGCCGCCGATGGTCACTACGGGCAGCGTGCCGGTGATTTCTGAAAGCGGACTTGCCACCGCCGACGCACCGTCCGCCGGCGTATTCGAAACGGGGCCGAGGCCGTTGCAGTAGATCTGGATCACCTGCCCGCGAGTCGCGGGGTTGGATGAACCAATCAGGTTGTAATTGGCATCCAGCGCGGCGGGCTGCCCGCTGTATGCAAACATAGCCGGCGAGTAAGTTGTCACCGGGACCGTAATCAGATTTCCGTTAATTGGTTCATAGTCAACTTTGATCTGAACCGAACTTTGCCCGGCAAGTTCCCACGGTACCTGCACGTTGATCTGAACGGGACTGACATAAGTCAGAGGGCCGGGCGCCTCCACGAAGCTTCCATTCGAATCGATCGCATCGAAGCCGACCGAAGTATAAGAAAGGCCGTCCGCATCGTAGATCGCGATCGGCAGCGGGGTGTAAGTAGCCCCGTTCGTGTCAACGGAGAAATTCGAGCCGTAGATGGAAACGTAGGAGCCCGGCGCTATCCCATTGCCGACGACGGAGCTCGCCGCGTTCACGACGCCTCCGGCGGCAATGGTGGGTTGATCTATCGCCGAATCATAGAAAGTAAAGCCGGCAGTGTAGCCCTGAACCGAAGCGAAGTAGGTGTAAGTACCGGGTACCGACCCGAGATAGGCGACCGCGCCCGCTAAGCCGTTCTGATCCGTCGAACTATCAAACTGTGTCGGGTCGATACTCCCTCCATCGGGTGCGCTCCAGGTGACCGGCACACCTTGCAGGCCGATGCCGTACTGGTCGACTACCTTGAGGTAAAGAGCGCCGTCGATAATCGACTGACCGACTATGTTGGAGAACCCGGCATCATCCCCCGAAAGCGCAAGCACGTTAGCGGGCGTATTATCGCTGACCAGATACATGTAAGGTATGTGGAACGGAACCGCGCCGCCGGTGACAACCACATTGCCGTAATAGATACCGGGGGCGGGAAGACTGCCGGACAACGTCAACGTGATCGATGTCGTCTGGCCGGCGGCAACAGTCGTGGCGCTCAGACTGGTATGCGTCGCGCTATCCGGAGTGGTTTGGCTTATCGAGAGCGTTACGGGAGCGCTGCCCGCGTTGGTCAGTGAGAAAGTTTGACCGCCGGTACTAAACCCGGAAGTAAGAACTCCGAAAGAGAGCGTGGACGGAATTGAAGTTACACTCGTGCTGATAGCGGCGTTCGCATCGACCAATCCGCCGCCCGCGGATAGCGGGTTTGCAGCGGCAGTCCCGGTGTAGTAGGGATCCGTTACCACAGTGTTGTTGGCCGTGTTTACAACCGCTGAATGCACTTGCTGCGGAGTGAATGTCGTGTTCTTCTGAACCACGAGCGCTGTGATTCCCGCAACGATAGGCGTCGAGAAACTGGTTCCCTGCGTAAGGATGAAGCGCGACGGATCGTATACCTCACCGTTCGGATCGATGTCTTGCGCCGCGGTATAGATGTTTGCGCCGGTCGCGACGAGATCCGGTTTAATCGCATAGTTGCCGATGTTCGGTCCATGCGACGAGAAGGCCACGACGGCGTTCGCGTCACCGGTCGGAACGGCAGTCTGGTTCGGATTCAGACTGGCGGTGGCGCTTGGATTCGCGTCGATGTACGCCTTAATGTCGAGACCATCCTGGTTGCCTATAAAGAAAACGGGAAGCGCGGGTCCCGTACCGATGGGGAACAACGGTTCTACGATGTCGTCGTAGATAATCACTCCGATGGCGCCGGCGGCCTGCGCGTTGGCGACCTTGGTGCTGAAGTGACACCCGGTGGAACCATTGCTAGCGCCGCGCTCGATCAGTGCGATGTCTCCGGTCATCGAGCCCGCCGGGAAGGAACTACACCCGTACTCGTCGCCGACCTTGCCGGCATCGATGGCAGGACCGGTAAGTACGTTAGAAGGCAGCGGTGCATCGGCGGACGGCAACGCCGTTACTGTCTGCACATCGGCCGGTGCATTCGGTCCGGCGATTTGGACCGAGGTTGAGAAGGTCCGCTGGTTATCGGTAGCGCCCACGGAGATTGCATCCGGCGCGTCCGAAGGAGAGGAGATCGTATTCAGCGTCGGATACAGGTTGGTGTCTTCTCCGTCGTTCCCGCCCGCAACCACCACAATCATTCCGTCGGGAGCGCCGTTTTGAGCGGTGCTGATGACCGCGTTCTCGACGGCGGCGGCCAGCGGATCGCACGCTTCACCGGCTGGGTTGCCGCATGTGGCGCCGGTATCGAGCGGACCGCTGAACGGCAGCTCGCCCGAAGAGAGATTCGCGATATTGGCGTAATCGTTGAATGCATCATCGAGGGCGGAAATGATTACATCGTCGCTGGAACCGTCGTTGATCCCCGGCGACCCATAGATCTTGTAATTCCCAAGCCACGCGTGAGGTGCCAGTCCAGTGATGGTCGCCAGCGGACCGGCTGCCGTATTGCCTCCGGCGCACATTGCAACCGCGGTGCCGTGGCCCACGCGATCGTCGGGCGAGGTGTCATCGGGAAATGAAGTTGCCGCGTCGCCGGCGCCGTCCAACTCCGCTACATAGCTGCGCACCGCGATGATCTTATTCGTGGCGAAGGCGCAATCGGCCGAAGTGTCGCACTTCGGGAATCCGGACGGCGTCGTCAACGTGGAGTCCTGGAAGGCGGGGTGTGTCTGGTCGATTCCGGTATCGAGGATGGCGATGAACAGGCCCGAGCCCGCGTTTGGGATACCGCCCAATGCCGTCCAAGCGTTCGTCGCATCCACCAGATTTACGGCGACGTTTAGTTTCGGGCGGATGTGCGTGCGCAGAGGTGCAACGTACTTCACGCCGGGCAGGGACTGGAGACGCGGAACATCGGCCGGAGTCGCCTTGACGAAGACCGCGTTGAGCAGCGTGGCCACGGAACCCGTGACGTGAAAACCCTGCGACTCGAGTTGGGTTCGCAGAGCGGCCTGCTTGGTTTTGATGGCCGCCCGAGCGCTCTGCACCTGAAACGAGTTGCGGTGAATACCGTGCCCGATCAGCTTCACGGCAGGTTCATCCTGCAGAATGAGCGCGTAGCGCGTGGTTTTCACCGTCGCTGCGAATGAGGATATAGAGGGGAGTAACAACCCGGAAATCAGAAGGAGGAACTTTGAACGCGAAAGCATGGGAAATGTGTGGGACGCCTTTTAGAATAATGCTGTTACGTTAAGAGTGTAAAAATAAGCGCCAGGCACTTACCAATAGAGCGTGAGTTACCATACTCGCCCGCATACTCCTGCCTTGACGATACGCTCCGCCGTAGAATAAACCCACAATGCCTACCAGAATCGCGAAGCGGACGTTGGGAAACTGTCTGCCGAAGGACAAGTGGCACGCTCCGAAGGCTGCGGAAGCAAGGATAATGGCGGTTTCAGCACTTCCGGTCCAATTGGTGAGCCATTGTTGGAGCAGGGCGCGGAAGAAAAACTCCTCGGAGAGCGCGATTACCCAAAAGAACGCCAGTACCTCGCCGAGCGCTGCCCAAAAAGGGACGGGGTGGGCGCCAAGATGAAGAACCCCTAACTTTAGTCCGAGTGGAAGCGCCACGGCCGCCGCGCCTAGCGCCCACAAGGTGCCGATACCGCATTCGCGGGCGGTCGGAATGAAACCGAAGCGGATCTGATCGCCCGGGTCGAAGAGAAGGACAGCCAGCACGGCGGTACTGATCAGCGTAAGGTGTCCCAGGACAAATATGGGTGTCTTAGCCTCGGGGGATGGGTATATCCACTCGAAAATTCCCGACAAAAGTATCCCGCCGAGCAGAACCAGGAAACTGAGATTGCGCAACGGATGCGCGGGCAGCAGCAACCAGAAGGCAACCGCGCCCATGATCGCGGCGAGTGTGAGAAAGCGCTCGGGGCTGAACGAGAGCTGCGGAATCGTGAGGATCAGATACGGAAGTAGCGCGGCAGTAGTGGTTAAACCCGCGGCTTGGGGTTGTTGAATGCGTCGCAGCGCAGCGAGGGCTCCCGTGAAACCCGGCAATATATAGAAAGTGACTTCGGTTAGAAACGCGAGCGCGATCGGAACGGCAACCGCGGCCGGCAGATGTCTCGAACGCGCCAGCGCGAACGCAACCGCCGCGAGCACCAGCCAGCAAATCCCAACGCCTATCATCCATGGACGCAATGCCGTCCGCAAGCCGGGCCGCCAGTCGGGTTTGACGCTCGCCGCGCTGGTGTCGATGATCGCCTCCATGGCTTTCATTATCCGCGCCGCCGAGACGCCTCCTCCCGATTTGCTGCGCCGTATCGCGCATCACGAGGATGAGACCGTGGAGGAGCGCAAGAACTATGCGTACCGGCAGACTTTGCTGTTGCAGGAGTTGAACGATCGCGGCGGCGAGGTGGGCCGTTATAGCGAGACCCGCGATATCGTGTTTTCGCCCGAGCATGAGCGGTCGGAACGGACCATCGGGCTGCCTCTGACCAACCTGAAGAACCTGAAAATGACCGATGAGGACTTCGCGGACATCCGGAACATTCAACCTTTTGTGCTGCGCGAGGAACTGATCCCCAACTATGACGTGAAGTTCAAGGGCGAGGAGACGATCGACGGCGAGGATTGTTGGGTACTGCAACTGCGCCCGAAGCAGATCCTGCAAAATCAGCGATTCTTCGAGGGCTTAGTGTGGGCCTCGAAGAAGACCTATGCGATTGTGCGGACCGAAGGTCAGGCCGTGCCGCAGATATACAGCCTGCATCAGGAGAATCTCTTTCCGCGGTTCACAACCATTCGAAGACCGGTAAATGGGAATTTCTGGTTTCCCGTGCTGACTTATGCGGACGATACGCTACCGTTTCGGAACGGACCTCTGCGGATCAAAATGACCATCCGGTATACGCAGTATCAGAAGTTCGGAAGCTCGTCGGTGGTTACTTTCGGGGATGTCAAGTAGTGATGTGAAGTAGACATGCGAAGTAAGTCTGATAGCATCAGCACTTATGCGGAAATTGCTGGGATTGGCTGGTACTGTTGCGTTACTCGCGGTTGCCCTCTATGCCGCCCAGCTTTATCAGGAACCCTACCGGCTGCAGTATCACTTCAGTCCCACGCGCACCTGGACGAACGATCCCAACGGCCTCGTCTGGTATAAGGGCGAGTTTCATCTCTTCTATCAGAACAATCCGTTTGGAAATAAGTGGGGCCACATGAGTTGGGGACACGCGGTCAGCGTCGACCTGATGCACTGGCGCGAGCTGCCCGTCGCGATTCCGGAAGAGAACGGCATCATGATCTTCTCCGGGTCCGCCGTAGTCGACGAGACGAATTCAAGCGGTTTGTGCCGGCCCGGTCCGGATTGTCTGGTGGCTTTATATACCGGGCATACGCCGACCTTGCAGACGCAGAACGTCGCTTACAGCAACGACCGGGGACGCACCTGGAGCAAGTACAAGGGCAATCCCGTGATCGATCTGCACATGAAAGATTTTCGGGACCCCAAGGTGATCTGGTACGCGCCGGGCCGCAAATGGGTGATGGCGGCAGCGCTGCCGAACGAGCATAAGGTTCGCTTCTTCGGCTCGACCAACCTGTTACAGTGGACCGCCCTCGGCGATTTCGGGCCGGCCGGAGCAACCGGCGGACAGTGGGAATGTCCCGACCTGTTTGCGCTGCCTCCGGATATCGGAAGCAAAGAGCTGAAATGGGTGTTGATCGTGAACGTAAACCCCGGCGGCATACAGGGCGGATCGGCGACCCAGTATTTCGTGGGCAAGTTTGACGGCCACACGTTCACCAGCGAGAATCCGGCTTCGACCACGCTCTGGGCGGACTGGGGAAAGGACTTCTACGCCGCCGTTTCCTGGTTCAACTCCCCGCCCGGCGATCCGCGCAAATATTGGATCGGATGGTTCGGCAACTGGGAGTACGCAGCCGATGAACCGACCGCCCCGCAGCG
>NZ_CAJCHS010000235.1 GCF_903970205.1 Nevskia soli
GATCATGGCGAGCCGCCCGATCTTCGAATACTGATGAACCACCACGCCGCCCGAGAGAAACGCCTGGTCCTCCACCTCCGCATACCCGGCGACCAAAGCGCAGCTCGCGATCACCGCTCGGCTTCCGATCACGCAATTATGCGCGATATGGCCGCTCGTCATGATATAGTTCTCGTCGCCGATCACCGTCGCGGATTCTGGCTTCGTTCCGCGCGAAATCGTGTAATGCTCGCGGATGATGTTGCCGCTGCCGATCCGAAGGTAGCTGCGATCGCTTTTGCGGAAGCCCTTGTCGAGCGGATCGGTGCCCAACACGGTGCCTGCGGAAACCTCGTTGCCGTCGCCCATGGTCGTCCAGCGCTTCACGTAGACGTGCGGTTCCAGCAGGCAATCCGCGCCGATCACGACATCCTGCTCGATGACGCAGAAATCTCCAACGACCGTGCGGGCCCCGATTACAGCTTCCGGATGAACGCGCGCCGCTGGAGAAATCTGCGCGGAAGGGTCGATCGGCATGAACCCTCATGATATGGTGTGAGGTTGAACCCATAACCATGCGTTTTCTACTTATCCTTTTGATTTCAGGGGCAGCTTTGTCCCCGCGAGTTTCGTCCGCGCAGATGATGCCGGGCGGCGGAGGTCCCGGCGGCGCTCGCTACCAGCAGACGTACGACGACGTCAAAGCCGCGTTGAACCTGACCGATGAACAGATCACGCAGTTGAAACAACTGCAGACCGATAAGATGTCCGCAACACAAGCGTTTTACGCCAAGATGGCGGACAAGCAAAAAGAACTGAACGCGGCTTTGGAATCGAGCACAAGCGATCCGACGACGGTCGGCCGGCTGATGCTCGAACTGCAGCAGCTTCGCAAACAGCCGCCGAGTGCGGGCGATGTTCACGAGAAAGCTCTCGCGATACTGAAACCAGAGCAGAAAGCGCAATTGGCCAAGCTTGAAGAGGCGCAGAAGATGCGGACCGCCGTTGACCAGGCCACCGGGCTGGCTTTGTTGACGCCGCTGCCACCTGCCGCGCCGCGCGGGATGCCGGCGGGCGCCCCTGCGGGTGCTCCCAAGGCGCCGGGCCATTAACGCTGGGGATATCGCATGCTGAGCCGCGACGGTCACGGAGCGGTGCGCTTTAGGGAGCCTTCCGCACTTGCGCTGTGAAAAGCATTCGAAGATTCTTTCCCGGAGCACCAGCTCCCTTACGGTCGCGGCTCAGAATGGGGATTTAGCGGTCGTCGGAAGATTCTCGCGGTCGGAATCATATAATCCGTCCAGTGACAGCAACGGATCTGGCCCTGAGTCTGGGTCTTCCGCTCGAAGGGCCGCCCGGCGCGTTGACCGGCGCAGCTCCGCTCGAATCGGCGACGGCGAGTGAGCTTTCGTTTGTTTCCGGCGAGGCGTTTTTTGCCGCCGGGCGGGCTTCGAATGCCGGCTGTTTGATTGCGCCCCTGGGGTTCCAGCCCCGCGATTCGCAGTCGGTGATCCGGTCGCAATCGCCTCGGGGCACATTCGCGCAAGCGCTTGCGTTGTTATATCCCGAGCGTCCGGCCGTCGCCGGCATTCATCCATCAGCCGTCATCGAAGCCGGAGCCGTGATCGATTCCCAGGCGGAAATTGGCGCATTTTGCTCCGTAGGCGCGGGGTCCTCCGTCGGCTCCCAAACGCGGTTTGCCGCCGGCGTTCATGTTGGCAAGGACTGCCGGATCGGCGCGCATTGCACGCTTCACTCGGGAGTTGTGATCTATGACCGAACGCGCGTCGGCGATCGCGTCGTCCTGCACGCGGGCTGCGTGGTGGGTGCGGACGGCTTCGGCTTCGCACCTCAAGACGGCAAATGGGTGAAGTTCCCGCAAGTCGGCTACGTGTCGATCGAAGACGATGTCGAGATCGGCGCGAATAGCTGCGTCGACCGCGCCGCACTGGGTGTGACGCGGATTGGCGGGGGAACCAAGCTCGATAACATGGTTCATGTGGGCCACAACTGCGATATCGGACGGAACGTTGTGGTTGCCGCACAGACTGGTTTTTCAGGCGGCGTGACGGTGGGAGACGGCGCGATTATCGGCGGACAAGTCGGCGTGGGCGATAAAGCGCGCATCGAGGCCGGCGCGGTGATCGGGTCGGGTTCGGGGATTCTGCCCTCGAAGATCGTGCGCGCAGGGCAGCCGCAGTGGGGAACTCCGGCGCAACCGCTGCGCGAGTATCTGAAGCAGCTCGCGTGGGTGCGGCGCCTCGCGCGGAAGTCCGGCGAATGATTCTGGTGGTTGGCGGCCATTCGCGGAATGTTGGGAAGACTTCGGTGGTGTGCGGGCTGCTGCAAGCGCTTCCGGGAAAATGGACCGCAATCAAGATCACCCAATTCGGTCACGGGGTTTGTTCCAGTTCCGGCGCGGATTGCGAATGCGCAACGGACCCCGATCATCCGTTTGCGATCACGCGCGAGACGCATCGCGATTCGGGGACGGACACTTCGCGCTACCTTGAGGCCGGCGCCGCGGAATCGTTGTGGCTGCGCACGCGCGCCGGGGAACTGGGGTTTGCCGTGCCCGCGCTGCGGCGGGTGTTCGCTCGCGCAGCGGACGTGATCATCGAATCGAATAGCGTGATCCAATACCTCAAGCCCGATGCGTATCTGACGGTAATTGATCCGCGCGTGGAAGACTTCAAGGCTTCGAGCCGGCTCTATCTCGATCGGGCGGACGCGATTGTATTCAGCGCGCGGGAAGAGAACAACCAGAGCGCATGGTCCCGCGTTTCGAACCGAATTTTCGCCCAAAAACCCCGCTTTTTTCTCGGACCCGGGTTCCAGATTCCCCCGGACCTGATCGCATTTGTCCGGAATTGCGCTAGCGCCGTTAGACTATAGATATGGCAAAAGCTAGTGTCGCGTCGCCGCCCCTGAATGATCCGAAACTTTACACCAATCGTGAACTCAGTCTGCTCGATTTTCAGCGCCGCGTCTTTGCGGAAGCGTGCGATGAATCCAACCCGCTGCTGGAGCGCGTAAAATTCCTCTCGATTTTGTCGTCGAATCTCGACGAATTTTTCATGGTGCGTTTTGCGGGTCTGCGGCAGCAGGTCGAGAGCGGCGTCACCGAACTTAGCATCGACGGACGGACGCCCGCCGCCGTGACCGAAGCCATTCGAATCGATGTAACTGCGCTGGTTTCCGAGGCCTACGAGTTCTGGGAAAAGACGCTTTGTCCGGAATTGCGCAAAGTGGGCATACACATCTCGCATTACGAGGACGTAACTAAGAAACAGCGCGCCTATCTGGACGAGTACTTTCATAAGACGGTGTTCCCGGTACTCACTCCGCTGGCATTCGATCCGGGACGGCCGTTCCCTTATATCTCGAATCTTAGTCTCAACTTAGCCGTGAAGGTGCGCGACGAACGCGGAGACCATTTCGCCCGGCTCAAAGTTCCCGACGCTCTTCCGCAATTTGTACAAGTCCCGGTCGAGAAGGGTTCGTGTTTCGTATGGCTGGAAGATGTAATCCACGCGAACCTTTCTTCTCTATTCCCCGGTCTCGACATTGTGGCCTCGTATCCGTTTCACATTACCCGCGATGCCGAGTTCGCGGTGCAGGAAATTGAAAGCGACGACCTGCTGGAGACGATCGAAGAAGCGGTATGGCAGCGGAGGTTTAGCGAAGTGGTGCGGCTGCAGGTGAACCGCACGATGCCGGAAGATATCCTCGAGATCCTGACTAGTAATCTGGAGCCGGATCCGCGCGATATCTACCGCGTGGATGGGCCGCTGGATCTAAGTCGCCTGAAAGCCATCGCGGCGCTGGATTACCCCGAATTGCACGATAAGCTCGCGGTTCCTTACACGCCGCCGGCTTTCGCCGAAGACGATCTCTTTGCGGCCGTTCGCAAGGAGGATATCCTGCTGCATCATCCGTTCGATTCCTTCCAGCCGGTGGTTGAGTTCTTCCGGCGCGCCGCGAAAGACCCGGACGTGCTCGCGATGAAGATTACTCTGTACCGTACCGGCCAGAATTCCCCGATCGTCGCGGCTCTATTGGATGGCGCGGTGGAGCATGCCAAGCAAGTCGCGGTGTTAGTGGAGTTAAAAGCGCGATTCGACGAAGAAAGTAACATTGAGTGGGCCAAGGCACTGGAGCGCGAAGGCGTCCATGTGATCTATGGGCTCGTCGGGCTCAAAGTACATTCGAAGATCGGGCTGATTGTCCGGCGCGAAGGCGATACCATGCGCCGCTACGTTCATATGGCGACGGGTAATTACAATGCCCAGACCGCGCGCTTTTACACCGACCTCGGGATGTTTACCGCCGACGAACAAATCGGGGCCGATGCGACCGACTTATTCAACTACCTAACCGGCTACTCGCGAAAAACGGAGTTCCGTAAGCTGCTGGTTGCGCCGTTGAATCTGCGCAAACGACTCGAGCAGATGATCCAGCGTGAAATCGCGCGTCACCGGGCTCACGGCGACGGCCACCTGATTTTCAAGATGAATGCCCTGGAAGATCAGCCGATGATCGAAGCGCTGTATCGGGCATCGCAAGCCGGTGTAAAGATCGACTTACTCGTGCGCGGCCTGTGCTGTCTAAGACCGGGTCTACCAGGGATAAGTGAGACGATTACCGTAACCAGCATTGTGGGGCGGTTCCTGGAACATAGCCGGATTTACTATTTCTACAACGGCGGCAGCGAGGAAGTGTACCTGGGCAGCGCCGACCTAATGCCGCGCAACCTGAGCCGTAGAGTGGAAGTGGTCTTTCCGGTGGAGAATCCGAAGCTCATACGGCGCCTACGGGACGAGATCCTCAAGACCTATATGGCGGACAATGTGAAAGCCCGGCGCCTGGATAGCGACGGCAAGTATACACTCATCCGCCCCAAGAGTGATGAACCCGCCGTGGATAGCCAGGCCGTCTTCCTCGCGGCGCGTTCGCGCTAGGTGGGCGACTGGAGTTGGTTCATGCGGCGCGCTGAACGACGGCCGCGCTCTTTGCCGGCTCGAGTGGGGTAGACACCGACTCGGGTATCACAGCGGCGCGAATCGCTTGCGAGGTGAACCCAAGTAACACCAATTGACCAATGTCCGATTGGCCGCCGTTTTGCACCTGAGTAATCGCCACCGTGACTACGGGAACCACAGCGGTGATCGATGCGTCGATTAGTCCTCGTAAGAGGCGCGAGGTCAAAGTGTTGGAGGGTGGAGGAACAACTTCAAAGGTAACCACGCCTTTATTCTTGGTGTCCTCCGAAGAGTCGCGAATGGCTACCGCGTTTCCGTGCGAATCGTAGACTTCCGGGGTTACTTGCAACACGCCGCGGGAGGGAATAAACTGGATTTCCCATCCGCGCTCGTAAAGGTCGTCAGGGGAAGCGGGGTCGCCGGCAGTGGTTCGCCAAAAACACTGAAAGCTGTTCTTCGCGGCACAGCGATTCAAATCCTTGTTGCGAAATACGAAAGAGCACCGCAAGACGTCCTGGTCGGTAATCATGGCGGGCTCACAGTACGCGTCCCACATCCCTTCTTCGAGGGCGGTCCGAACGTCCTGATCGGACAGCGATTGGGCAAGCTTCACGAGATCGTTTCGGGCGTCGTCCAGGACGCTCGGCTCATTCGACTCCAGCTTCTTCAGAATAGTTTCCCGAAGGCCCGGTTTGGCATCCAAGAGGGAATCGAGCAGGATGATCCGATGAACAAGAGACAGGCGGATCGCGGATAAGTCGCGGAGAATAAGTTCACTGTTCGTCCAGCCCCCGTCAGGAATGGACGCCGGCGTCTGTTGTAGCAGCTCGGCGCAACCGTTCAGAGCCCCAACCAGGTTGGGATACTTCGTTTTCCATGGCTCCATCGCAAATTGCCGGCGAAGCCCCGCGATACGCGTCTCTAATTCCGGTACGAAGTCCTTCATCGATCCGCCATCCGTGGTAAGCGCGGCAAGGCTGTCCGAAGCGCTCTTCTCGTCACCGTCCGTTAGGAACTGGCGAGTAAGGATAGCTTGTACATTGCGAAAGAGTTTTGTTCGATTCCAGCAAATGCTGGGTGGGACTTCGCCGAGTCCATCTTCGAGTGCAGCGGCCTGAGCTTCATCTAACCGTTCGGTGAGGCGAATGCGCGATTCGATTCTGGGCAAGAGACTGTCCAGACGGTTCACTTCCGCGGTGTTGCCCGCCAGAGCCAATCGTTCCCACGAGCGAAACCGGGACTTAGTCGACGACCGCTCCATGGCGAGACTGAAGCGAACGCTGTCCAGCTCCTGCTCGGATCGCGTGTAAAGAGTACCTCCGCAGCGGTTGCCGATGGACCGCAGACGTTGTTCCAGGCCCTCGATCTGGTTTTCCATGCGAAGACATCTCCGAAAATTCGGAATCATCACTTGGGCGAGCATTAATAGAACCGCGCCGAGAGTAACCCAGAACAGCACCCACAAGACGTTGCGGATGATACGCCAAGTCGAGCCGATCCATGGCATCCAGAGTGGGAACGCATCCAGCAAGCGCGTTTCGAGGTGAAGTGTCAGGCTAGTCCGGAGCAGTTGAGCGTTATCGCCGTCTCCGAAGCGAAGCTCCAGCTGGGCCTGGCGAACATCCCTGCCATCGAACGCGTTCAACGGATCGAACCAGGAATCCGGAGCAACGAATGAGATTGAATCGCTTTGGACCGCGGCGAGCGTTGCTTCCGGCCAACGATCCGGCCACTCGCATTGGCGGCGGGTTTGCCCATTGGGCTCGATACCGCATAGGGTATCCGCGCCCGAGACAATACGCCAACGAAATTTGAGCGGGTGAGTGTCGAAGTTATAGAGCCATAGCGACGAAGGGGCATTCCGCACGGCACGAACGTCCGGGTTAGCAAGAGCCGGCCCGCGCTGCAGGGTGCAGACGTAAGCGGCATCGCCAACGCTGACATTAAGCTTCGCCTCTCCCCAGAAAAACATGTCTACTAAGTGCAAGTGAAGAGTGTCATCGAGAACGGATGGCTTTTCGGCAACCGGCCGCATTGAGACGATCGAACCGGTTGAGTCCTTTAAGGGTCCAACACCTATGGATGCGCCCTTAGACGGCGCGGCGTTCAACTGAAGATCAAGATACGTGTCCGTCTTGTCGGCCGGTACGACAATCCGCTCTGAGGCCGGCCGTGCGGCCGACCATGCCAGTGTGCAGTAGAGACCGAGAAGAGCGAGCGAGGGCCGAAGCACGCGGTACCTATAGAAGAGCTTGCAGGATAATATCATCCCTTCGCCCGATTTCAGCACTTATTTTTCGAATCAAGCTGCTATGTTTTCCACCAGCTTCGCGAACTGTTCGACAATCGGGCGCGAATCTCCGACGATCCGTGCCAGCTCAATATTGCTGACGATGTTTGTGTTGCGAAGATTAAGGCAGGCGACTTCCGGCGATGCGATCTGGCGAACGCATTCCGGCGCGACGGTAACTCCCAGACCCGTGCCGACCAGCCGGAGTATCGTTAACCAGTGAGGCGCCTCCTGTACGATGGCCGGGCGAAATCCATACTCCTCGAAGATCGACAGCGGTTTCTCGAAAGCCCGTGTGCCTGAAGTTCGAGGAAAGTAAACGAACGGCTCTCCGCGTAGCGAGGCCGGCGAGATACTCTTCTGATGCGCGCGCCGGTGGCTTGCCGGGAGCACGGCCACAAATGGCTCGGAGAAGATGGTGCCGATATGAAGGCCCTCCGTTGGATCGCCGTCCCGTAGGATGCCTGCATCCAGCGAGCCATTTTCCATACCTTCAACGATCCGTGCCGTAAACGCCTCATGCAACTGCATCCGGACCCGCGGATAGGCTTCGCGATAGCTTCGCAGAACACCCGGTAGATTGGTCAACATGGCGGATCCAACGAAGCCGATGTGGAGAGACCCGACCTCGCCGCGGCCGACGCTGCGGGTTTCATCGATATCCCGCTGTACATGGCGAAGCGTTCGCCGCGCGCTCTCGAGGAGCGCTTCGCCGGAGATGGTCAAACGCACCGAGCGCGATGTACGCGTGAAGAGTTGATACCCGATCAGTTGCTCGAGTTTGCGAATCTGCTGCGATAAAGGCGGCTGCGCAACATGGAGACGCTGGGCCGCACGCCCGAAATGAAGCTCCTCCGCGACCGCGACGAAATAGCGTAAATGGCGGAGCTCAATTTCGTGATCCATATGCAATCGATCATAATCCGGTCGAACAAGATATTGGACATATGGCTACGTCGAGAGCAGAATTCAAGTAGGAGGTCAGAAACAGTGCCATCGGACACAACCGCATCCGCGGCTGATATTAGAATCCGGCAGCTCCAGACCCCGCAAGACGCCGCGGCGTTCCGAGCGCTGAATGAGGAGTGGATTACTCGATACTTCGTGTTGGAGGCCAAAGACCGCGAGACGCTCGGCGATCCTGACAACACGATCCTGCGCAAGGGCGGATACATTTTCATGGTTGAAGTGGACGGAGAACCTGTCGGGTGCGCCGCTCTGATTCCGATGGGGAACGGTGTGTACGAGCTTTCGAAAATGGCAGTGTCTCCCCGGCTTCGGGGTCTCGGTATTGGCCGCAAGTTACTAGAGCACGTGATTGCTGAGGCGAAAGGTATTGGCGCTAAGTCGCTATTTCTGGGTAGCAGCACCAAGCTTCGCAACGCCGTGCACCTATATGAGTCGGTTGGCTTCCGGCACGTCCCGCCTGACAAGCTCCCGCCGAACCCGTACACGCGCGCGGACGTGTTTATGGAGATGCTGTTGTGAAGTCCGGCAGCGCTGGCGCGAGCACGAGTAGCGTCCCGGCAAACAGCAGCGTATCCGCTACGTAGTTTACCGCCTCGACTAGCGATGCTTGAGGCGCAACGGCCAGAATAGGTACATATAGGAGCAGCGTCAGGAGAATCATTAACAATCCGAGCGAGGCGGCGCTGGTACGGGCTCTTATCTTCAGTAATAGGCATATCCCAGCGATAAGTGACACAGCTCCCGTCAAGTATCCCCACAAAGGGATGAGCGGCACCCATGCCGGAGTCTGTTTCGCTAGCGGAACACCGGGCGCAAACTCGGGATGTAGGAAATGCTCGACCGCGAAGAACATAAGGGCGACGGCCACGCAGATACGCCCGATGACTATCTGCGTGGCCGGCCAGCGATCTCTCTTGTTCACCGCCAGACTGCCCGCGAATGCCCATGCGCCACCGGCGAACGCTGTGTCCCTCAGAACAACGGCCCATATAATCCGGTCGCTCGGAGTTTGGGCGGCATTAGGGATGTGAATCAGCGCCACGAAGGAGAAGAGCATCGCACCATACAACGTGGCTGACAAGCGCACATACTTCCTCAGAACGAAGCTCGCCGCCGTACAGAGCAGGGCGCAGCCGACGAAGTAAGCCCAGAAAAGAGGCGCGGGCATCCACTTCGGAACGCCGCCCGATATGGCCTGCGCGCTTACCAAGTGCTCGGCGCCAAAGACAGCCAGCGAGGCTGCGATGAGCACCGGACCAAGGGCGATCAATCTGTCAAGGTTCGGGCCTGACGATAACTCTCTTCGCGAGATGAACAAACCGGCGATCAGGACAACTAGCCCGGCAAACCAGAGCCAAAATATAGATTGCGTTAACAAACCAATGCCCTCAAGTCGGCCTTTATCGGCGTTCATCGGCGGCCGATAAACTCTCGGGATTCGCCACAGTCGATAAGTCGCCCAAGTCTAGCCCTAAATACTTCTGCCGGAGTAAGCGCCGTACAATCTTGCCGCTTTGCGTTTTCGGCAACTCTGAAGCTAGAACAACTTCACGCGGCTTGAAGGTCGGTCCCATCACAGTAACTATGTGCTGGATCAGTGCATCGGGAGCCGCGGGGCCTTTCAGAATC
>NZ_CAJCHS010000236.1 GCF_903970205.1 Nevskia soli
TGGCGCGTGGTGAGGTGGCCGCGGCCGTGCGCGTGCCGGTCCGAAATCAGGGCGAGTTGACGCATCTGGCCCGCGGTTAGGACGCCGCCGGGGAACTTGGTGCGGACCATTTGCACGCCGGGCTGGCGCTGCCCATAGATGCCGTAGCGGAGGCGAAATCCGCGGAAATCGTCGTCCGTGATGGACCCGTCGAGGAGCTCTTGCGCTTTGGCGCGAAAACGTTCGATTTCAACACGGACCAACTGATCGTATGCGGCGTCGAAGGCGTCCCGGTGAGCGGGCATGGTGAAATACCTCTTACTCTATCGAGATTACCGTATTGCTTGCGGGGATTCGACAAAAGGGGTGAATATTTGGAGCGAAGGCCAGGCGGAGTCGTGTGTCACACAGAGAGACAAAACTGCGGGTCAGATTCGCTTGGCGTTGGCTCGCCTTCGGCCGGCACTTGCAAAACCGGCGGACTTAAGGCAAGCTGAAAGGTTTTCGCCACTCATCTTTCGCCACATCTCAATGCTCCTTCGCATTCTGCATCACGATCATTGTTTCGACGGCGCCGCGTCGGCCGCATACTTCAGCCGGTTTGTCGAAACCGCCTTCTACCCCGGATCGGAATTCCGCTTCCAGGGAATGATTCATCAGGCGCGGCAAACCTTTCCGGACGAATTATTCGATGGCGATGAGAACGCGATTGTCGATTTCAAGTATTCGAGTCATCCCAAGCTGACCTGGTGGTTCGATCATCATCAAAGCGCCTTCCTGACTCCGGAGGATGCGGAGCATTTTGCCCGCGACCGCAGCGGTAAGAAATTGTATGACCCGGAGTATAAGTCCTGTACGAAGTTCATTAGTGAGATCGCGCGGGACCGCTTCCGGTTCACCGCGCCGGAGCTCAGCGAACTGGTCGAATGGGCCGACATCGTGGACGGCGCGCAATATCAGGATGCGCGCACAGCGGTGGAGATGCCCGCGCCCGCGATGAAGCTCACGTTAGTCATCGAAAGCGCAAAGGAATCGGGTATTTCGCGCAAAATCATTGACTGGATGCGGCGGATGCCGCTGGCGGAAATTGTCGAGCAATCCGAGGTGGAACAGCTTTTCTCGCCGCTATACGAACGGCACCTAAGGTCGGTCGATATGATCAAGGAGCGCGCGAAGCAGGATGACGGCGTCGTGACGTTCGACCTTACCGGCTACGATCTCGAAGGTTACAACAAGTTCATCCCCTACTATCTGTTTCCGCAGAGTAGTTATACGGTTTCGGTGTTACCCACGAAAGTACGGACTAAGATTAGTGTGGGCTCGAATCCGTGGTCGCCGCGCGAGATTACCCACAATCTGGCGACCATTTGTGAGCGCTTCGGCGGAGGCGGACATGCAAAAGTCGGCGCGATTAGTCTCGAGCCGGGCGCGCTGGAGCAGGCGCGGAACGTAGCTGCGCAAATCGCGGCAGAGCTGAAGAGTTAGCGCATTGACTGGCTTTGGGCGCGCAATTCTGTTTGCTATTGGCGCCCTGTGCTTTTGTCGCTCCGCTGGCTCGCAGACCATACCGAAGTATAAGAACTTGGACCTGTCGCAAGATCTCGCTTTCCACCTCAAGCCGGACGACAAAGAGTTCCATGACAGATTCTGCCCGTCGGATAGGTGCGTTTGCAAGTCCGATATCCAGTATGTCCGGATCACGTCAGAGTCACAGGGTGTGAGACTGATCAACCAGCGGCTGCGGGCGGATGCTGAGAAAGCCAGGTGCGTCTATCTTCAGGCGGTCGCTTCCATGGAACAGGAAGTGACCCATCTTTCCGCGCACGTCGTCAGCGTCGTGGAACTCGCCGAGTCGTTGAACATCGGAGCCCAGGGAAGTTGTCACCAATCTGTCGCGGTTCATACTTACGAGTTAGCGACCGCCAAAGAGTACTTGCTGGGGGACATCATCAGCCCGTCTTCACTTAGTAAGTTGCGCGAGACTTTGCCCGCCAGTATCGCCGCCGAGCATGACCGTCAAGATCACGAAGTCGATTACGAACAATGGAAGGCGAACCCTCCGGCAGGGCGGAAGGATGGGTATAAACCGTATGTGGAGCCCGCGGAGGATTTTGCGCGCGACGTGGAGACAGGCCGCCGGAAAGTAGATTCGCTCAGCGATCGGGATCTGCTGCGGGCGCCTATCTTCATCAAGAACACTCACCTGTTTATCAACATTAACGATTACATATTCGGATGTGCGGGAGGAACCTTTCACCCGGCCGAAATTCCCGCCTCGATGATTACGCTGCCTTCCATACAGCGGGAGTTGCATAAGCCGTGAAAAGCCTATGGATCGTACTCTACTGGTGCTGGGTGGCGTCGGAAATCGTACTGGCGGTGTGGCGCCGGACTGCGCGCGGCGGCGGCGACATTCAGGACCGCGGATCGCAGCTGATTCTGTGGGCCGTGATTATCCCGTCGCTGACGATTTGCGAGGTGATCCGGCGCACGCTTCCGCCCGACCTTCCCGGCGAGCGCTGGCTCGGCCCGCTTAGTCTGGTCTTACTGGTCGGTGGACTCGCTGTACGCTGGACTGCGATCGTGAGCTTGGGGAAAGCGTTCAGCGTGAACGTCGCGATCCGGGAATCGCAGCAAATGCATCGAACGGGTCTCTACCGTTTCGTGCGACATCCATCCTACTCCGGCATGTTACTCATCTTTCTGGCGGTCGGTTTAATCTCGCGGAATTGGTTCGGTCTCATCGCGGCCCTGGTTCCGACATCGGCTGCGTTGTTGTATCGGATTCATGTAGAGGAACGGGCGCTCGTTAGAGCTTTCGGAGATAAGTACCGGACTTATGCCAGTGAGACGGAGCGGCTGATTCCAGGAGTTTTCTGAAAGCCAACGTCGGCGCCGTTACTGGCCTTAAGGAGCGGGATACAACAGCCAGGTGTCACTGAAGGGATGGCTGAAATTGAAGCCGCCATAGAGCAGCAGTCCTTTCGAGTCGGCGTCGTAGTCTACTCCGGGCGCCCAGCGCGCCGGCGGGACACTACCGATTACCATCGCCTGCGTCCATGCCCCATCGCGGTACAGCCAAGTATCGTTTAGATCGACGTTGTTAACCGTGCCGCCGAAAGCACGACCCGGCGCAAACTCGCGTCCCAGGCAAAAGCACCCATGCTACGTGGCGACGGCGAAGCAGGCGGAAAAAGCTCCGTCCAATTTACGCCATCCCAAATCCACGTGTCCCCGAGTTGCCCGGCGGCGTCGTCCCCGCCGAACAACACCACGTTGCCGGCGGCGTAATCGAACGCCAGCACCGTTCGCCTTGGTGAGGGTGTAGTTGCGGGGAAGTTCTCGATCCACGTGCGTGTCACACCGTTCCAACTCCAGGTATCTCCCAGATAAGAACTGCCGTTCGTGCCGCCAAAGAGCACCACCTGCTTAGTGGCGTCGTCGTAAACCATTCCCTGCGCATCGAACCGGCGTGGAGGAGGAGACACGGGAGGGAACTGTTGCACCCACGTAAGCCCGTTCCAGATCCAGGTGTCATTGAGCGGATTGCCGCTGGAATCGGTTCCGCCAAACAGCACGATGTTGTTGGCGGCGATATCCAAAGCCATTCCAGCCCCCTTTCGCGCGGAGGGGGACGATGTTGGCGTTATAAAATACCAGGTCTTATGCCAGAGCCACATGTCATTCGAGGTTCCACCTCCTCCAGAATAGGAGCCGGAAAACAACACACTGGACGCGTCTACCGGATCGAACGCCATGCCTGGGCAGCAGCGCTGCGAGGGGTAAGTCGTCGGATTCTGTTGTACCCACTGCACGCTTTGCGCTTGAAGCGAACTCATCAAACAGCCGCCAAACATAAGCAAGCCGGCGAATACGGGCTGGCGCGGGAAAGATCCCACCATTTGCTTGTCCCCCCCTCACGGTTCCTGAACGGAATAATGCCTGTCAGGTGTATCGCACCAGATGGAAGATACGCCGGATTCAGTTCGGGTTGGCGAAGAGGCGCTTTCGCTATACGATGAGAGCTGTCCCCATGCGCTCTAGACCTATACTTGCGTTGCTTCCCGCTCTTTTCGCAATTCAGATCGCGCTCCCAAAGGTTGCCGGCGCGCGGGTCGTTCGGTTTGTCGTTGAGCGCACGGAATCGCCCGCGCTGAACGGCGAATCGTTTGGGTCGGTTGGCCAGTATCGCAAGCTCACCGGCCGGTTCTTCGGCGAACTTGACCCGCGTGATCCAAGCAACGCCCTCATCACTGATCTCGCTTCGGCGCCTCGAAATTCTCGCGGAAAGGTTGAATACTCGGCCACGTTTACGCTGCTGGCGCCCGTCGATCCTGCTAAAAGCACTGACGTCCTGCTCTACGAAGTACCCAACCGCGGTCACATCGTGCTCAGCACAAAGTATTGGGCCGATGCGCTCCACGCGGGTCACGCCGTTCTTTTCTCCGGATGGCAGGGAGATCTCGATCCGCAGAACGGGCTCGAAGCGATAACGGTTCCCGTGGCGCACTCGAATGGCAAAACAGATATCACCGGCCCGGTGCTCGTCCGACTCGCCAATTTGCCTGCCGGTTCCCACACCGCACCGCTCAATACAGGCTATGGCGGCCTCAAATACCAGTTTCCTGAAACGCTCGACACCACCAGGGCGTTACTCACCGCGCAAGCCTCTGAAGACGGCGAGATGGTCCCTATCAAGGCGGACGACTGGGCGTTCGCCGATTG
Organism: Nevskia soli; assembly: GCF_903970205.1. GTDB lineage: Bacteria > Acidobacteriota > Terriglobia > Bryobacterales > Bryobacteraceae > Bog-113. The sequence goes on from NZ_CAJCHS010000236.1 coordinate 4,705, forward strand.
CGAGGCGAGGCCGTTTCCCGGTACACCGCACCCTAACAAGATCTGTCTGAAGTCCGGATTCGATCCAGCATTGCTTTATCAACTCGTGTTCACGGCGAAGGATCCGCTTGTTCTCGGCATTGGATTTGCCGCCACGCGCGACCTTGTCGCGTTCCTGCGCCACTCGACGGTGGACGCCGACGGCGCCGCCAACCCCTTGGCCGGAAAACTCCGGTTCGCGATTGCGTTCGGTACGTCGCAGTCCGGCAATTTCTTACGCTCTTTTTTGAATTTGGGGTTCAATCAAGATGAATCGCAGCGCAAGGTTTTCGATGGGATGAACCCGAACATTGCCGCGCGCCAGTGTGCCGTGAATATTCGCTTCGCAATTCCAGGCGGGGCGGCGAATCGATTCGAACCGGGGAGTGAAGGCGTGCTCTGGTGGACCGATTATCGCGATGAGGAGCGTGGACGAAGGGTCGCAGGCCTGCTCGATCGATGCCGCGCAACGAATACATGCCCGAAGATCGTGGAGACCTTCGGATCCTCTGAGTTTTGGGGGCTTCGCATGTCGCCGGACTTGGTTGGAACGCGCGCGAATCAAGACATTCCGCTACCGGCTGAAGTTCGTCGTTACTACTTCCCAGGCGTCACCCATGGCGGTGGTCAGGGCGGATTTAGAACTGACTCCCGTCCGGCGGCCGGCGGGACGTGTGCGCTAGCTGATAATCCCAATCCAACCGCCGACTCGATGCGCGCTTTGCGTCTCGCATTAATCGACTGGGTGGTGCACCATAAGGTTCCGCCGCCTAGCCGCTATCCGACGCTGTCGCGTGGCGAACTGGCTCCACCGGATCATCTGGCGATGGGATTTCCGATGATTCCCGGGGAGCCGTTACCGGACAACCTCATCAACCCTTTCTTCGTCTATGATTACGGCCCCGATTTCAACTACAACGATCTGTCCGGAGTCATCTCGTTTGCGCCGCCGACTGTCCGGCAAACCATCCCGATGTTAGTTCCGCGAACCAACGCCGATGGGAACGAAACAAGTGGGATCGCGTCGGTCTTGATGCAGGTTCCACTTGGAACCTATCTAGGGTGGAATGTAACAGCGTCCGGATATTTCAAAGGTAGAGGCTGTGGGTTTGCCGGTGGATTTATTCCGTTTGCCCGAACTAAGGCGGAGCGGCTTGCGAACGGCGATCCGAGGCCTTCACTCGAGGAGCGTTACCGTTCACATGAAGCGTATGTGAAGCTTGTGAGAGAAGCTGCGGCTCGCATGGTTCAAGAGGGATTCCTCCTCCAAGAGGACGCGGATCGAACAGTCAAAGAAGCGAGTGCAAGCGACGTGGCGCGTGAATAGCTTGGCGCGGGAGGGCCTTTTTCGGCCTGCCTCGAAAATGATCCCCAACATAGACCGTTACACCCGGAAGGGGTCAACGCGGCTGATAGCGGAGGACCCTCAGGCGGACCCTCCCCTTCGGTCGGGCTCGAAGTGGGGCTTTGCAGTCCCCTTCCATCTTTGGTTGTGAACCGAGGGTCATGCCGAATTCCGTAGAAACAAAAAAGCCCTCTCCCCGGCGAGCGGAGAGAGGGCTAATTAAAGGCCGGAATGCGACTTATTTATCGTCGTCGTCGTCGTCCTTGGCGGGCACAGCTTTGTTGAAGTCGCTCGCCGGACGAACCGTCTTCTCCCCGGGGAAGGGGCGCGTAAAGCCGGTGGCCTCATACCAGTTGTAGTGGCTGACGGTGTCCACATCTTCGACGTCGGGTTTGTGATAATTGCCGGCGAAGATCTCGGTCTTCTTCTTCAGCCATCCATCGCGCAACGCTTTAACCGCAGCGCTGTCGCTTGCATTCATGTGACTGCGGGCCTTTGAGCTTGCGATATGAGCCGGGCTCGCGGGGCAGGTCGGGATCGGCTGAGCCGGAGTCTCGCTAACACCCATATTCAGGGGGATCCCGTTGGCCACATGCGACCACGGCAGGAAGTTTTCCTTGGGCGGGGTGTCAACGAAGATTTCACTCATCGGCGAGGCTACCAGATCGAACTGGTTCATGGGCGTGAGACCGAGAATCTGCTCGATCGTACGAGTCATGTTGACCTGCGTGTAGAATGTGCTGTCCTCGGTTACGCCGGCCCCGGAGCCGTCGCTGTTCACCATCTGCTTGACATAGGGGCTGAAGATATAGCCGGGGCTGCGGTGGCCGTCGACGTGATCGACGCCATTCTGCGCATCGTCTTCCTCGACGAAGATGGCCGAAGAGGACCAGATGGAGCTGTGGCTGATGGCGTCCACGTAGCGCCCAAGAGCCAAATCGTTATCGGCCTGCATGGCCTGCGAGGTCGGGGGGCCGCCGGTATGGTCCGAGCTGATCCACATGAATTCCAGATGAGGCACCGTACCGGACGCGAGGTCACTCTGGAAAACCTCATTCCAGATATCGAAGCGGAACTGGTCGGGGATACCTAGATCGAACTGCGGGTAGTTCGTAACCGTGTTATTGATCAGATTCGGGAGGGGCGAGTGGGAGGAGACCGTGTTGTAGTTGTAGAGTTGGCTCTCAGCGCCACATTCGTAAGCCATCGCATCGTCGTAGAAGTCGATCCACTGGGGCTCGGTGGTTGACCCGCTTGGCTGTAAGAACGTGTCGTACTCTACGTACTCGCCGAAATTCTTGAAGTAAAGGCCGGACTTCGCAACTTGGTCCCAGAGATGGCCCGCCTTCTGGTAAGCGATCGCATCGCCGCCGTTGGAAGGATAGTCGCGGAGCCAGTCCGGCGACTGAATGTCGTCAGAATAGGGCGCCATGGCCTGCACGATCCAGTTGTGACCGTCGGCCGACTGCCGGCTCGGGTCGTAGAAGTTGTCGAAAAGCGGGAAGCGCTGCACTAGCGCGTGCGCGTTGGGCGTGACGGCGCCGTACGTTGCGTTGTCGCCGAAAACTGCCAGGGAGGCGTCGCCATTACCGCCTGCGACATCACCAATGATCTGATCGTAGGTGCGGTTCTCACGGATGATCACGAATACGTGCTTGATCTTCGACGGAGAGCCGATCTTTGCCGGGATCGCGGCAGGCGGAGCCTGGGGGTTGCCCCCTGCGGCCGATGCGATATTTTGCGCTAGATCCCAATGGTTGTTTTGGTAGACCTGTTTCGTCAACGCGGCTAGGTTGCCGGTAGGCACGGAAACGAGGCTGACGATGCCGAGGTCCTGGTGAGTATTGAAGTCAGTTACGTCGTAGTAAGTTCCGTAAGAGTTTTCCGCTGTATTCGTCGGAGGGGGAGCTACCGCGTAGCCGGTGGTGCCGATGCCCTTGTCGTCCGCGACGATGATCTTACCGTCCGCCTTGTCCAAAACAACCGAACTTGGCGCGTAGGCGACCGGAATCATGCCTACAACGGCAGTCGAATTGGAGGTGGCGGCGAGGTTGACCACCGCAATCGCGTTTGCATTGTACAGGGCGACGTAGGCTGTTGCGGTTGCGTCATCCACAGCGATCGAGTTGGGACCCGCCCCGTAGGCCGGAGAAGTGCTGCCGGGAACCTTGATCGGGAGCCCGACGCTGATGACGCCCGTCACCGTGTTGGTGGTGGTGTCGATGACCGAGATGGTGTCGTCATATGTATTGGCGACCAATAGCTTCTTGCCCCAAAAAGCCATCCCCGTCGGGTGCAGGCCGGTGTAGATCTCGCCCGTAACCGTAAACGTTGTCAGGTCAACCACGGAAACCGAACCCGTCGCCGCGCTGCCGGTCGGATACGCGGCGAAAACCGGAGTGCCGTTTGAGTATCCCTGGAAATCGTCCATAAGAGCAATCCGGCCGGCCTGGTTCGAGACGTAGGCCGTCTTTCCATCCGGCGAGATTATTACACTGTGCGGGACGTTGCCGACACGGATCTCTGGGCCTTCCGTCGGTGTAGTCGCGGTCAGGTCGATCTTGGTCAGCGTGTCGTTATTGTCTAGTACGGCATAAGCGGTTTTGCCATCGGCCGAGACCGCGATGCCGAGCGGATAAGAGGTGTATGTGTAATCCGATGCAATCGAGACCGTCTGACCGCACGGAATTTCAACGCTGCCGGTGGTGCCCGGAGGGCTGTTCGGGAAGCAGGTGACTGTCGTTAGAACGTTAGAGCTGTTGACATCGATTGGAACGTTGACTTGGGTAGGGTAAGGGTCCGAGCCGCCGGTCGATGTGATAAGGCCGGTGTTGGGATCGACGCTGGCAATGGTGACGTAGCTGCCAGGCGCGTAATTGCCATCCTGGCTGAACAGCAGGTGCAAGCCGTCCGGGGTGTAGGTGATGCCGAATTCGCTGCCGTTGGTGTCGTACTCAACGGTAGCGCCTGACAGATACGGTGGGCTGTAGGTCTGCACGACCGCGCCCGTCTGGGTATTGAAAATCGAGACGGCTTGCGGGGCGCCCATTTGAAGCACGGCGGCAGTGTGCGTCTTGGTGTTAGGATTCAGCGCGACGGCTTTGGCGCGGGTTGTGATGCCGAGGTAAACCTGGGTACCCACCGGAGTGATGATCTGGCCGTTGCTGGTGACCCACGGATACGGTGTGGTTTCCGGGTAGGTAGGACCGTGTGAAGCATTCTGGTTCTCGCCTACTTTGTACGTGGGAAAGGGTACGGATTGACCCATAAGGGCCGAAACGCTCAGCCCTGTCGCCAGTACGCCGGCGAGCAGAGGTAAAGGGTTGCTTCGAGATTGATTCCGAGAATTCTTCTTGGACATTAATCGTTTTCTCTCTCTTTTCCTTCTTCGTTTGCCGACGCGCTGCGACTGCAGGACAGCTCGACAAGCAGACTCAGTTTAACGACTGCGAACTGACGCGAGAATTACGAGAAAATGACATTTTTGTCATCTGGCCGGGCGTCGCGACGCAAGCCCGCCGGGCTTATTCAGTCTTCGCTACCGGGTCGCATATCCATAGAGCGCCGCGTTGTAGAGTGACAAACCGAACGCCTCGACATCCAGCGAGTTCGGTCTATACGGACACGAACTCTCCTCGCGATCGTCGCCGATGTCACATCCGCACGCGTAGCCTTTCAAACGCGTTGCAGTGATCCTCTGGCAAACTGCATAACCATTCGTGGGAGGTTCCTGGGCACGCGCCGGGATATGACTGAAGCGCTTTTCGTTCGCCGCTGCCGGAAAGTTTAGGTGCGATATCGAGTTACCGGCAAAGCTCTCATACCGAGGCCAACGGTCGCCAGAGGCGAGACGATGTCGATATCAGCAACAGAAGCAGCTATTACCCTAAGCTCGGAAGAGATCTCTAGATGCGGCGGCAATCGCGAAAGGCATAGATGCTGGGTGCCGTTGTAGCGGCCAAGTCCGATCCCGCTTTACCCGCGCGTTATAGTCAAGATCTTCCGGCAGGGGCGGCGTCCAGCAGAACCTTGAGCGAATCAATCGCCTTCTGGGCAGCCGCGAGTTGGAGCCGCTCCTGTTCGATTCCGGTGCCCGGCTTGGCTAGCCCTGTGACCTGCTGAGGCGCGAGCTGGGGCGTTGTAACCTGCGGCGTCTCTTGCGAATCGAATAGAGCGGCCGGCGCCTCGTCCAACGAAGGGCGGAATGCACTTCGGCGGGAGGGATAAACCTGTTCGGTGTATCAGCCGGTGTTTGGACGATAGTGTCGATCATTTTCTTTTACCTCTTAGCCTTGCGGGTTGGTGGCTGCGGATCGCGAGGGATGCTTCGCCAATGCACGTCCGCCGGTGCCGGGCCGCGGTCGATGGCGTGTCCGAAGACGTCGAACATGCGAGAGACGATCTGCTTCCCTACGCGTACCAGCAAGGGAGCCCTGACATCTCGCGGTCAAGTGGCGACTTGCTTTCCGCCACGGTTCCGTCCAGGTCGACTACGACTAGTTCTTTCATGTAGAGATCGCCCTTACGGTTGTTTTAGTGCAATCGTGGAACGAGCGCGAGGTTATCGCTCATAACATACATAGCTAGTGCCGAGAGCATCAGAACCATGGCAACCCAGAACTTCCAGTCATGATGCGCTCGCTGCCAGTAAGGGCGATTATCCGGATGAGCCGTGCGGGCGCTCACACAGCCCCGGTTTTCCCGGATCCCGGCCACTTCCAGTTGCGGATCTCCGGTAAGTCTTGACCGTGCTTGTCGATGTAGAGCTTGTGCTCGATCAGCTTGTCCTGCATGGACTGCTTCAAGTAAGCGCCTTTCGAGCCAAGGTTCGGCAAACGGTCGATTACGTCCTGCACCAGGTGGAACCGGTCGAGGTCGTTCTGTACGCGCATGTCGAAGGCGGTTGTTATCGTGCCTTCTTCCTTGTACCCGCGGACATGCAGGTTGCGGTTCGTCCGGCGGTAAGTGAGGCGGTGGACCAGCCAGGGGTATCCGTGGAACCCAAAGATGATGTGTTTGTCCTTAGTGAACAGCGAGTCATATTCGCTTTCACTCAGTCCGTGTGGGTGCTCACTCGCCGACTCAAGCTTCATCAGATCGACGACATTAATCACCCGGATCCTCAGCTGCGGCAAGTGCTCGCGCAGGATGGAAACGGCGGCCAGAATCTCTAGAGTGGGGGTATCGCCGCAGCAAGCCATCACCACGTCCGGTTCGGAATCCTGATCGTTACTTGCCCATTGCCAGATACCGACGCCCTTGGTGCAGTGCACGACCGCTTGGTCGATGGTCAGCCACTGAGGCAGCGCGTGCTTGCCGGCGACCACGACGTTTACGTAGTGTCTGCTGCGCAGGCAGTGGTCGAAGGTAGATAGTAGACAGTTCGCGTCCGGCGGAAGATAGACGCGTACGATGTCGGCTTTTTTGTTGATGACATGATCGAGAAAACCGGGATCTTGATGGGTGAAGCCGTTGTGATCCTGCTGCCACACGTGGGAGGCAAGCAGATAGTTCAGTGAAGCAATCTTTCGCCGCCAAGGTAGTTCCGAAGTTACCTTCAGCCACTTAGCGTGCTGACTAAACATAGAGTCGACAATGCGAATGAAGGCCTCATAGCTGTTGAACAGACCGTGACGGCCCGTCAGCAAGTATCCTTCCAGCCAACCCTCGCATTGATGCTCGCTGAGCATCGAGTCCAGCACTTGTCCGGAAGGCGCCAGAAATTCGTCGTTACTCTGTTCCCGCGCGTCCCATTGGCGGCTGGTGACTTCGAAGACAGCGCCCAGAAGATTCGAAAGTGTCTCGTCGGGACCGAAAACTCGAAAGTTATGCTGATCCTGATTCAATACCGCTACGTCGCGCAGGAACTTGCCCAGGACGAGCGTATCCTGTCCGTCAACTGCGCCCGGCGAAGGTACCGCGACAGCGTGAGTACGGAAGTCGGGCATCTGTAAGTCGCGAAGCAGCCGGCCGCCATTGGCGTGCGGATTGGCGCCCATTCGCCGGTCGCCGGTTGGGGCGAGTTCGGCTAGTTCCGGAATCAGACGGCCGTTCTTATCGAACAGTTCTTCCGCCCGATAACTCTTCATCCAGCTTTCAAGCAGCTTGACGTGATCGGGGTGCTCGGGATCGACTAAGATCGGCACCTGGTGCGCGCGGAAAGTGCCCTCAATTTGCAGGCCATCCACTTCCTTGGGTCCGGTCCAGCCTTTAGGTGACTTGAGCACGATCATCGGCCAACGCGGCCGGGTGTTATTATTCCGGCTTCGCGCGTTTTGTTGAATCTCCCGAATAGCCTCGATGGCTTTTTCCATGGTGCTCGCCATTAGATGGTGCATCTTTTCCGGGTCATCGCCTTCGACGAATAGCGGCGCCCATCCACAGCCTTTCAGGAAATGTTCGAGTTCTTCATGCTCGATCCGGGCGAGCACGGTGGGATTACTAATCTTGTAGCCGTTGAGGTGCAGAATCGGGAGCACAGCGCCGTCGGTAATCGGATTCAGAAACTTGTTGGATTGCCACGAAGTCGCCAGCGGGCCGGTTTCCGCTTCGCCGTCGCCGACGACGCAGGCTACGATCAGATCGGGATTGTCGAACGCGGCTCCGAAGGCATGGCTCAGCGAGTACCCGAGTTCACCGCCTTCGTGAATCGATCCTGGAGTTGTCGGCGCGACATGGCTTGAGATCCCTCCGGGGAACGAGAACTGCGTAAACAGTTTCTTCATCCCCGCTTCATCCTGAGTCACGTTCGGGTAAATCTCGCTCCAGGTGCCTTCCAGGTAGACGTTGCCCACGATGGCCGGGCCGCCGTGACCCGGACCGGCAACGTAGAACATATCCAAGTCGTACTTCTTGATCACCCGGTTCAAATGCACGTAAATGAAGTTCTGGCCCGGCGTCGTCCCCCAATGGCCAACCACTAAGGGCTTGACGTGGGAGAGTTTGAGCGGCTCTTTCAGCAGGGGATTATCGAAAAGATAGATCTGACCGACTGAAATATAGTTCGCTGCCCGCCAATAGGCGTTCATTTTCGCAAGCAACTCGGCCGTCAAGGAATCTTTGGTGAGATTCACGGACACGCCTCTGCCCGTTGAGCTCGTAGCCGGCGAGCTCGTAGCCGGCGAGCTCGTCACTGATGTCTGGATTGGTACTTCGAAAGTAGTTTCGATCATGACCTTTTGACCCCTGCCGCGCTCCCCGGGAAAGATGTATTAATCGCGCCTTTGGAAACCCCGAGGGCTGATTCCAAGGTAGCGGGGAAAGCGTCAAATCCGCGTCAAAAAGCTACGGATGAGGGGGCTACAGACCATTCACCGGGGAACACCGGGTGACCTTATGTTGTCGTTTGACGCTTTAGGGACGCCGGTGGCGCGAGGGGTAGGAGAAAAGAAGCTTATATTGCAACGCCACCGGCGGAATCGCATTCGGCGCGCGAGTTGCCCACTCATCCGTAGGTCACGAATTCAATCACTTTAAATAGAATTGAGGCGGTAAACGGCGACATCTTCGCAGACCTTTCGGAGCTTGCGTGAAAACAGCTCCACACTTGAAGTTTCGGCCGATAGAAGGCTCCGGATACTCGTTGTAGAGGATGAGTTTTCGACGCTGAGTTTGCTTTGCGCTGGGCTGCGGTCAGCCGCGCACTATGCTTACGCGGCCTTGGAGGGCGAATCGGCCCGGCGGGTATCACGGTCCATTCAGCCTGATTTGATCGTCCTACACTTATCTTCGCCCGGAACCAACGGCAAAGAAGTCTTGGGCCGGATGCGCGAATGGACATCGTTGCCTATTGTGGTGCTATCGGTTCGTGATCAGGAATCCGAGAAGATCGAATCTCTCGATGCCGGCGCGGATGATTATCTAACAAAACCGTTCAGCATGAGCGAGCTGCTGGCCCGGGTTCGCGCCGTCGTGCGGAGGAGTTGCGCTAAGTTAACAAACGAAGTTTTCACGACAGGCGCCCTTAAAGTGGACTTCAGCAAGCGAGAGGTGTTTGTCGGGGATGAACAAATCAAACTAACTGCAACCGAATATCATCTTCTTCGGGTTTTGGTGCGCCATGCGGGGCTAGTCAGAACACATAATCAATTGATTCACGAAGTATGGGGTTGCACGCAATATCACGATTCCATTCACCTCTTGCGCGTCACCGTCAGCAATCTGCGAAGGAAACTGGTCAGCGATTCCACGCCTCTCCGGCCGATTCTTACGGAACCGGGAGTCGGATACCGCCTTCAGTCCGTGCAGTAAGACATCTTTGAACGGACCAGGGAGAAACGAGCGATGAATAACACGACGGGAATAACCTGTCTGTTTGTGGATGTAGGCGGTGTCCTACTTACCAACGGATGGGATCATCTGGAGCGAAGAAGGGCGGCGGAAAAGTTTGGGCTCGATTGGGATGAGATGGAAGAACGTCACCGATTAACCTTTGAAATCCACGAGGAAGGCAAACTCAGTTTCGACGAATATCTCAATCTCGTGGTCTTTTATAAAACCCGGCTTTTCACGCGGTCGCAGTTTCGATGTTTTATGTGCGACCAATCGCAACCTGACCACGACATGCTCAGAATGGTCGCTCAACTCAAAAGCCGGCACGGTCTGAAGATCGCGGTGGTCAGCAATGAATCGCTTGAACTGAATGAGTACCGCATTCAAACATTCAACCTGGACGGTTTTGTGGATGCTTTTATTTCATCCTGCTACGTTCATCTCCGTAAGCCCGACGTGAACATCTTCCGCCTGGCGCTCGATATTACTCAGGTTCCGGCGCACAAGGTGTTGTATATCGAAAACACCCCGATGTTCGTCCAGATTGCGGAAGGCCTGAAAATTCGGAGTATTCTTCACACCGACTACAAGTCGACGCGCGCGCAGTTGGCCGCGTTCGGGTTGGATACTGAAGAACTGTTGCAAGCTGCGAGCTAAGGGAGATTCAATACGTGAATAGTCAGGATCTGATAGATACTGCGAGCAAGATCGTTGCCGACGATAAGGGGTTGCTCGCCATTGATGAAAGCATTCCAACTTGCAACAAGCGTTTCGCAAAGCAAGGAATTCCGCAGACCGAAGCGGCAAGGCGCGCCTATCGGGAGTTAATCATCACCACCCCGCGTCTCGGCGAGAGCATTAGTGGGTTGATCCTGTACGACGAGACGATCCGGCAGCAGAAGACGGACGGCACTCCCTTTATCAAGGCCATCGTCGACGCGGGAATCATCCCGGGCATCAAGGTTGACACGGGCGCTCAAGAGATGGCTTTACACCCCGGGGAGAAAGTCACCGAGGGGCTTGACGGACTGCGCGAGCGCCTAAAGGAATACTCTCGAATGGGAGCTCGCTTTGCCAAATGGCGTGCGGTTATTGCGGTCGACGAGAGCATTCCCAGCCGGGGTTGCCTTGAGGCGAATGCGCAGGCACTGGCCCGCTACGCCGCTTTGTGCCAGGAAGCCGGGATCGTGCCTGTCGTTGAGCCGGAAGTGCTCATGCAAGGCGATCACACGATCGAGCGCTGCCGCGAACTAACCGAAGACGCTCTCCACACGGTATTTGCCCACCTTTACACGCAAAGGGTAATGCTGGAAGGGACGATCCTGAAACCTAACATGGTGCTTCCCGGATTGACTTGCCCCCAACAAGAAGGTGTAGACGCGGCGGCCGACATCACGGTCACCTGTCTCTTGCGATCTGTCCCCGCGGCTGTTCCCGGCATCGCGTTCCTCTCGGGTGGTCAATCGGGCGAGTTGGCCTCTGCGCGTCTGAATGCGATGAACGTCCGATTCAAGTCACATCTGCCCTGGGGTGTAGCGTTTTCGTTTGGCCGCGCCATTCAGCAGCCGGCCCTGGAGATCTGGAACGGCCGGGAAACGAACGTGGCGGCGGCGCAACAGGCTCTTTATCACCGCGCCCGATGTAACCGGGCCGCACGCCGCGGCGAGTACGTAGCCGCCATGGAAAAGCCATGGAAGTGGGACGGGGTCAGCGGAGCCAAAGCAGCGTAGAGGTGCGCGTTCTGTTTTGCGCGAGACTTATAAGGCGCGGGGATGCTTGCCGGACCGCATGTAAGCTTCAATCTGCTCCAACGTTTTCCCCTTCGTTTCGGGGACCAGGAAAAATGCAAAGAACCAAGCCGCTAACGTGACGACTCCAAACAACCAGAACGTGCCGGGCTTTCCCAAAGCTTTCGTAAGCGTAAGAAAAGTCAACGCTACGACTAGATTGCCGGTCCAGTTAACGGCAGTACCGACGCTCATAGCGCGGCCTCGAATGCGCAACGGGTAAATCTCTGAAAGTATCAGCCAGAAAACGGGCCCGAGTCCGAGGGCATAGGAACCTACAAATGCCATGAGGCTGGCGATTGAGACCCACCCCAGAACGCTCTTGAATTGCGGAAGCGAAAAGGCGAGGCCTAGCAGGGCAAGGCTGGCCGCCATTCCCGCAAGGCTGATTAGCAGAAGTGGTCGCCGTCCCACGCGATCGATCAGTTGCATCGCTACTACGGTTAATGTGACGTTGACCAGTCCTACTCCGACGCTGGCCAGAATCGCCGCGGATGAAGAAGTTAAGCCCGCAAACTTGAAGATGGTCGGAGCGTAATAGATGACCGTGTTGATGCCGGTGATCTGCTGCGCGATGGCCAGCCCGATGCCGACGATCATGGCCGATCGCAATACCGGACTCCACAGTTCGGACCAGTTCCCCTTCTGCCGCCCCAGGCTCTCCTGGATGTCGCTAAGTTCGCTCGACGCTTGGTCCGGGTTGCGAATTTTCTTGAGCACCGCCCGGGCTTGATCCAAGCGTCCGCGCCCTGCCAGCCATCGCGGGCTGTCGGGAATAAAAATCAGTCCGATGCCGAAGGCGGCGGCCGGAATCACCGCCACTGCGAACATGCCGCGCCACGCTCCGGAACCCGCGAATGCGTAGTCGACCAGATAAGAAATTACAATGCCGATGGTGATGGCGAGCTGATTGATCGAAACCAGCTTTCCCCGAATCTCAACAGGTGCGATTTCGGAGATGTACAGCGGCGCGACAAAGGAAGCAACGCCGATCGCAACGCCTGCAACAACCCGGGCGAGAATCAGCCAAGCCGTGCCCGGCGCCAGAGCCGCCCCCACGCCGCCCAGACCAAACACGATGGCCGCGGCGATCAACAATCTCCGTCGTCCCAAACGATCGGCCAGAACACCGCCCCCCGCAGCGCCGGCGAGCGAGCCCAGCAAGACCGAGCTGACGACAATTTCTTCCATGCGCGCGGACAGGGAAAACTGTTTCTGAACGAACAGAATTGCGCCGGAAATGACGCCGATGTCGTACCCGAAAAGCAAGCCGCCCAGCGCTGAAATGGAAGCGGCCGCATAAACAAAGGGTCGAATCGCGGACGTTGTCTGGGTCGCTACGGCCATAATCACAAGCTAGCGCGAGTCCTATCAAAATGCCGTCAAAAGACGAGACCGAAGCGTTCGTTCGGATGCGTTCGCGGG
>NZ_CAJCHS010000237.1 GCF_903970205.1 Nevskia soli
CGGCAACATCGTTTCGTCTTATCTGGTTCCGGGGGCGGTCGGGTTATACGAGGTGATCTTCCAGGTAGCGACAGGTTTGACGGCGGATAATCTGACCACGCTCACCGTCGCGCAGGTCACTCACGTCAGTAACGTGGCTACCTTCGCAGTCGGGACCGCGCCATAGCGCGGCGCAAGAAACGGATAGTTTCCGCCGCGGCTTCAAGGCTAAGCTTTCGATATGCAAACGCAAACGGAAACCCCGCATGCCGAAAAGCTGGTCCAGTCGATTGCCCGCTATATCGAAGAGCGTGCCGGTGAGGCTGTGACGCTCGGCGAACTGAGCGCGGAGACGGGTTTGAGCCCGTTCCACTTGCAGCGCGTGTTCAAGAAAGCGACCGGCGTCACCCCCAAAGCGTGGGCGCGCGGATACCGGCTGAACCGGTTCCAAGCCGCGCTGAAAACCGCTCCGAGCGTCACCGATGCAATCTACGAAGCCGGCTTCGGGGCAGCCAGCCGCGCGTACGAGAACGTAGCCGCTGACCTCGGAATGAAGCCGGGATCGTGGCGGCGCTGCGGCGACGGGGTGGAAATCGCCTACGCCATCGCGCCCACGGAGTTCGGTTATCTTCTGGTCGCGACGACGGCCCGCGGCATTTGCGCCGTCCGGCTCGGCAACTCAGCGGAGGAACTCGAGTCCGGCTTCCACGGCGACTTTCAGCGCGCAACGCTCAGCAAAGACGATCGACTGAGCTTGCTGGTGGACCAGATCCTCGTCCTGATCGGATCAGACCGACCCTCGCCGCGCCTGCCCCTCGATATCCGCGCCACCGCCTTCCAGCAGCGTGTTTGGCAGCATCTGCAAACCATACCCCGCGGCGAGACGCGCACTTACTCGCAAGTCGCGGCGGAAATCGGATCGCCCTCGGCAACCCGTGCCGTCGCGCGCGCGTGCGCCACGAACCCGGTCGCGCTCGTCGTCCCTTGCCATCGCGTCGTCGGCGCGGATGGAAGCCTTACCGGCTATCGCTGGGGCGTCGACCGCAAGCGCAAGCTGCTGGCCATGGAGCGCGATGGGCTAAACGCGCCAGCCCAGAATGCCGTAGTCCAACCCGCCGAAAAAGCGATCGACAAAGTCCGCCGGTAGCGAGTTTAGTTCCGAGAAGCTCTCCTTCGCCGGCGAGAACATAAACACCTCAGTCTTTGCCAATCCGGATTCGCGCATGTAGTGGGCCAGCAGATCGCTCGGCACCGGCCGCGTATGTGTCGGATCCAGATAGAAGTAAGTCGCGAAGATCGCCAGGCACGCCGGATTGGGAGTCTCGATAGCCAGAATGCCGCCGCTTCGCAGTCGCGATGCACATAGTCGCACCATCTCCGGAAGCCGCATCGGATCCAAATGCTCCACCACTTGCGAACAGAAGATCGCGTCTTCCGATTGTTCAGGCAGCGCTGTCAACGCGGCAAACAGGTCGCCCTGCTCCACATCCAGCCCTTTCGAGCGGCAATAGGCCACGCTCTCCAGGCTGGCTTCCACACCCCGCGCCGGGATTCCGTTCTCGCGCATCAACTCCAGAAATTCGCCGCGCCCGCACCCCAGATCCAACACGCGCCCGATGTTCTGGAAGTAGGGAACATAAACCCGCTGATTGCTGCGCACGCGCTGTTCGGGGCCGCGAAAGCGCTCCGCAAACCACTCGTAATCGAGCGCGGGTGCGGCAGCCGCGGCGGGGCTCGGCGACGCGGGCTGCAGACGCTGACGGATGATGCGCAGTTCGCTGTGGATCAGCCGCTCGTACTCCTGGCGGATCTTCTCGAGGTCCGCCCATAGACGTTTCTGGATGTCCAGATTCGTGCGGTCCAGTGCTCCCAGATAATCGGCGTGTTGCGCGCGGGCGATGTCGCGGAAATTCGCCTCCATCAATGTTGCCCGATGATTGAATCCGGTCTGCAGATCGGCAATCGCGCGGAGGTGCTGCATCCGATGAATTTCGATGTCGCGTTCCCATCGCTGGCGCCACTCCAGCCAGTGCGAGCGCATATCGCCCAACGCATCCGCTTCGTTCCGGAGGGCAGCCGCATCCGCATGCAGGCGCCCGGCTCTCGTATTAAACTGCGCAACCAGCGACCCGACGGCCAGATTCAGGTCGTTCATCGCCTCGAGACTCGTTTCGACGCACGCCAGAATTTCACGATTGAAAACGATCTGGTCGCGAACGAACCACCCCAGCGAACGCGCCACCAGGCGTTTGACTCTCTGAATCGCCTGATTGACGAACCCGCCCGCTCGCGGGTTGACGCTTCCGATACTGGCGACCTTGGCCTGCGCGGCGTCGCGCGCATGCACCAACGGAAGCAGATCGGCTAATGGGATCGCGAAGGGCTCCGGAACGCCGCCCTCTATGGTTGCGCTCGCGCCCGGATAGCGCGCCCGGACGCGGTGACGAATGGCCTTCAGTAACTCGGCGATTTCGAGGCCCTGGACATCGTTCTGCTGTAAGTGCATCAGCGGCCCCGGCGCGGCTTGCTTGGTCTCTCGTAGCGCGCGGTAATGCGCGATTGCAGTCCACCGCGCGGCGTGAATTCGCCAACCAGCGTGGCCCACACCGGCTTCGTCGCTTTGACTACATCGGCGAGCAGGCGGTTCACCACGTTCTCGTAAAAGATCCCCAGATTGCGGTACTCCAGCGTGTACATCTTGAACGACTTCAGCTCGAGGCACAACTTATCCGGAACGTACCGGAGTGTGAGGCGGCCGAAATCCGGCAAACCTGTCTTCGGACAAATCGACGTGAACTCCGGAATCACGATCTCAATTTCGTAATTGGGGAACTGATTCGGCCAAGTCTCAATTTCGGGCAGCGGCGCATCGATCCCGGCGGCCGCATGCTCGTCGGTATAAGCACGTTTCATTTCGTATGTTCGACCGTAAGCGCTTTGAGTTCGGCCGGCAGCAGATTGAGGAACAACCCGACGTCGGTGACGACACCGATGGCCTGTCCGGTCCCGCGATCGCTTACCTTGGTGGCGACAGCCGGATTGATATCGACACAAACGATTTTCACCCAGCCGGGAAGCATGTTTCCGACAGCGATCGAGTGCAGCATGGAGCCCAGGCAAAGAACAATCCCCGCGCCCTGGAGTTGTTCGGCGTAGGCATCCTGCGCGGCGTTCATGTCGGTGATTGTGTCGGGAAGCGGCCCGTCGTCGCGCAAACTTCCCGCCAGCACGAACGGCACGTCATGGCGCACGCACTCGAAGAGGATCCCGGATTTCAGCGATCCCTTCTCCACGGCGCCGCGAATCCCGCCGGCGCAGTAGATCATGTTAATCGCGCGCATGTGATTGCGATGTCCATGTTCTTCCTGGCGGCCATCGCTTAGACGGACACCCAGCGACGTACCCAATAACGCGGCCTCGATATCGTGAACTCCCAACGCGTTTCCGGTCAGCAGCGCCGAGACCCAGCCGTTCCGAATCAGGTCGATCAGCCCCCGCGCGCCGCCCGTATGGACCACCACGGGACCGGCTACGACCACGATCTTCTTGCCGTCCTCCCGCGCTGCGCCCATCAGCGCGGCGGCCTGCTTCACCGCGGTCTCCACCTGGCGTTCGGACGAGATTCCGTTCGACATGAACGCGAACGAGAGGCGGTCGCGCTCCTTCGATTCCGGAATCACGCGAATCCCGCGCATGCCGGCCACGACGAGATCGCCGGCCTTGATATCTCTTAAACGCCGGCAGTAGGCCTGATTCTCTTTGACCACGATCAGCGCATCCATGCGCTGATTCTGCACGTCGATCCACTGGTTCCGGTGACGAACCATGGTTCGGTGGTTCGTTGTCGAATAGAAGTCCTCCGGCGCGCAGCAATCGTTGGAGATCGGTTTCAGGTGCGCATCGGAGTTGTCGACCGGCGCGCATCCGAGCGCCAGCAGCTGCTGGAGCAGGTGCTCCATCGAGGCCTTGTCGGGTGTTTCCACCTTCAAACGCAGGTATGACGAATCGCTGTTCGTGCGCCCGATCTGAAACTGTTCCACCTCAAAGCGGCCCTGATATTCGACCACTTTGTCGAAGATTTCCTCCATCAAGTGCGAGTCGATGAGGTGTCCTTCCGCCTCGACGACTTCGTGGTTCTGCATCAAACGCCAGTGTAGCTGAGCAAACAAATCGCCCAGGCGATGCCCGCGTCGGATACACTGATGCTCTAGAGACTCATGTGCGACCGTTGATCGCCGCCATTGCCGTGTTCGGATTTTCGTTCGGCTCGGCGGAGACCATTACCTTCGACTCGACCCGCATCGGCGCCATGCCGCCGGGTTGGAGTGTGTTTTCGAACAATTCGGCGAAACCCGGTCGCTGGCAAGTGGCGACCGATGGCACCGCGCCCAGCCGCCCGCACGTCCTGGCTCAGCTCGGAATACCGAAGGGCGCGGACTGCTACGCGCTGGCGCTCTTCAACCACAGCATTTTCAAGGATGGCGATCTCAGCGTCGACGTCAAGATCGTTTCCGGCAAGTTGCAGCAATCCGCCGGCGTTGTCTGGCGGTTTCAAGATCCTTCCAATTACTACTTCGCGGTAGCCAGCGCCGATTACAAGAGCGTCAGCATTTTCAAGAAGGTGAACGGCCGGGTATCGCTGCTGGCGCATGCGTCGGTGACGCATCCGGTGGACGACCGCGAATGGAACGTGATCCGCGTCAAGTTTCGCGGCCCCCGGATTCTTCTGTTCTTCGGCCATCGCAAGCTGATCGACACCATGGATAACACGATCGACGCGCCGGGCAAAACAGGGCTTTGGACGCGCGCCGACACGGTTGCTTACTTCGACAATTTCCGCATTGATCGCCGGGACTAACCGAACTACAGTGGGTACATGGCAAGTCCAGCCGGAGTAGTAACCGTCCCCAGCCCGTATTCGGTTCCCGAAACGCTTGATCGCCTTCAGGCGTCGCTCGCCAAGCACGGAATCAAGATTTTCGCGCGCATCGATCAGGCGGCGGAAGCTCGCGCGGTTGGACTCTCCATGCCGGAAATTCAACTTCTGATTTTCGGGAACCCCAAAGGCGGCACTCCGATCATGGTTGCGGAGCCGCTTGCCGCGCTGGACTTGCCGCTGAAAGCGCTGGCCTGGCAGGACCGTGAGGGCCGCGTGTTTGTCAGTTACAATGAGCCCGCGTACCTGGGCGAACGATTCAGTCTCAGCGCGGAACTGATGAAACCAATCGGCGGGCTCGGCAATCTGATTGAGCAGGTTCTCCGCTGAACGAATTAGTTGGTTTCCATGCATCAGACGCTTGATTTCGTACTCCGGCACGGATATCTGCTCATCTTCGTGAACGTGTTCCTCGAGCAGCTGGGATTTCCGATTCCCACGCAGCCGATCCTGTTAGCCTTCGGCGCGTTGGCGGGCGCGGGAAAGATGTCGTACCCGGCCGGGTTGGCTCTTGCCGTTCTCGCGGCGCTTGCATCGGATACCGTCTGGTATTGGCTCGGCCGCAACCGCGGCGCCGCCGTGCTTCGTCTCCTGTGCCGCATCTCGCTCGAGCCGGATTCGTGCGTCCGGCAGACGGAAAACGTCTTTCTGCGGTACGGTCCGCGCGCCCTGCTTTTTGCGAAATTCGTGCCCGGCCTGAGCGCCGCGTTTCCGCCGATGGCCGGCAATTTCCGGATGCCGCTGTGGAAATTCTGGGTGTTCGACGGCATGGGCGCCCTGGCCTGGGCGGGCGCCTACAGCGCGATCGGCTGGGTGTTCCACAGCCAGATCGACAATGTACTCGGCTGGATGCTGCGAGCCGGTTCGTGGATTATCGCCATCGTGTTAATCGCGCTGGCCGCTTATATTGCCGTGAAGTACATTGCGCGCCGCCGGTTTCTGCACCAGCTCTGGGTAGCGAGAATCGAAGTCGCGGAACTTCGAGCCAAACTTGACCGCGGTGAAGGAGTCGTCATCATCGATCTGCGCAAGCAAATGGAGCGGGATGAAGACCCCATGAAGATCCCCGGCGCGATTGCATTGAACGTCGGCGCGATTGAAAGCGGTCTGGCCGGAGTTCCGCGCGATCAGGACGTGGTGCTGTACTGCACTTGACCCAACGAAGCCTCGAGCGCCCGTGCGGCGCTCTTACTGAAGAAGCAAGGGATTAGCCGTGTGCGCCCGCTGGCCGGGGGCTTTCATGCCTGGCGTGAGGCGGGTTATCCGGTGGAGGCAATGGAGCTGGTGTAGCAGCCTGTGGTAGTAACCGCTCCGTAACCGTCGCGGCTCTGTAACATACTGTATTTACTGAGTCGCGCGTGTAAGCAAGAAAGGGGCCGTGCGGCGCCGCGCAGCCCGCTCCGAGCCCGACCGAAAGGGAGGGTCCTCCGCTGCCAGACCGTGTTGTTCCTTGGGAGCCGCGACGGTAACGGAGCGGTAAGTACCACGGGCTGCTTAGGTCCCAGCATACTCTAAGCTCTGTAGCATACTTAATTTTACTGAGCCGCGCGCGTAAGCAAGAACTAAGGGGCCGTCGGGCGCCGCGCAGCCCACTCCGAGCCCGACCGAAAGGGAGGGTCCTCCGCTGCCAGACCGCGTTGTTCCTTGGGAGCCGCGACGGTAACGGAGCGGAAACTACCACGGGGCTGCTTAGGTCGCAACATACTCTAAGCTTGCTAAGTCGCTTGAGGCAACTGCCGCGTTCCTGAAACAGTAGAATCCTAATTGAACAACTATGTCTGCTCTAAATCCATATGCTTCGTTCTTAGCGAAGTCAGATCCCATAACAGTGATTGAATCGACACCCGGAATACTCGCCGGGATCGTTGGAAGCCTCGACTCCGATATCCTGAACCGCGAGCCCGCACCCGGTAAGTGGAGCATTCGCGACATTCTCTGCCACTTAGCCGATACAGAAATCGCTTTCGGGTTCCGTCTGCGCCAATCCCTGGCCGAGCCGCACCATGTGATTCAGCCCTTCGATCAGGAACGCTGGGCTGCGCCCTATCCGAACTTGACCGCACATGACGCTCTCGACGCTTTCTCCGCCTCCAGAAAATGGAATGTCAGATTGATCCGAAGCCTTGCGAAGGACGCGTTTTCGAGAGAGCTTGTCCATCCCGAACGTGGCTCCATGACTTTCCAAACGCTGGTGGAGACGATGGGCGGTCACGACCTAAACCATCTCTCCCAGATCGAACGGCTCGCCGCCACGCGGTCGTGATTGCGTTTCATTGACCTCAATGGTTTCAGTCTGTGCCAACTCGACGGTGAGGTTCACTGACCGTGTGCCGACCGGGCGGGTTCGATGGCGGACTGAAGACTCCGCCTTTAGCGTGATGATCCCGGGTAGCTGTTCATTCATGCTCGGACCCCTCGATCTAAGTCTCGTCGTCAAATTGCGACACACTTAGGAACAACCGCATCAGCGCAAGTAGACCCGGCATGACCATCGCAAAGAACGCCACGATTTGTAGAGCAGGCATTGGGCGCGGTGTCATATACGAGAGGCCATAGAAGGCGTACACCATGACCGGCAGCGCAGCGAATAAGTTGCCGTTCACCGTGCCGTCGCGTTCCTTGCGCCAAAGCAGACCGGCCCCGACGTAGACGAGAAAGGTTGTCAGTAGCCAACCGAAGTAGTTTTGAAAGGGCACGCCAAAGTAAGAACCGCCGCGCTCCCAAATCCAGTTACCGGCGGCGGACATTCCCGGATCCATGATCGCGTCCCAAGCCGTCATGACAATGGCGGCGATGACGGCATAGCTGCAGATTCCCACGGCGGAATGAGCATCTACTCCACGAAGCAGCGCCCGGGCCACGATCCATGAAGGATAGATCATCATGAACCAAGCGAGGGGGATCAGGATAGGAACGTCCCCGAGCTTCGCGCCCAGCATCGCACTATAGTGATACGCGCCATAAATCCAGCCGGTCCGCACGCCAATCTCCTCCAGTAGGTAAGAGATGACGGCAGTCACCGCGAAGAACAGACCCGTTCGCTTCCAACCGATAGACGCGGCGCAATGAACAATGGAAAACGCAAGGAATACGAGCGTGAAACCGGTGTCGCCGAGCGTCGGAAGCTGCGTCCATGGACTAAGGCCGCCGGCCAGGATTATGTAGATCACGCCGCCGAAGAGTAGCCAAGCCAGGCTTTTCAACTGCCGATTCAATTCGCGTCCTCTCTCAACGAAAATACCAACTTGTTTAACATGCGTTGAGCCGCCCCAAAAATCTTATTATATGTCTTGACACGTATATGCCCAGCGGTGTATACCAGAAGCGTGGAGTCTGTTTTTGAAATCATTGCGGAGCCGAACCGCCGAGCGATCTTGAGCCTCCTGGTCTCGTCCCAACAATCGGTTGGAGAGATCGAGCGCCAACTTCGTATGCCGCAGCCGGCCGTGTCCAAGCACCTGCGGGTGCTGCGAGAGGCCGGTTTTGTGGAATCCAGGGTGGATGCCCAGCGCCGCCTTTACCGGCTGACGCCGGAGCCCCTTCAGGAGATCGACGCCTGGCTGGCTCCGTTCCGCCGGTTCTGGTCCGCGCATGTAGATGCTCTTGAACGCCACCTCGACCGGATGGCTCAACAACCATCAACCAAATCACCACCAACCAAAGGCAAGACAACGAAAAAACGACGCGGCCCAAACCGCGAACGACGTAAAGGAGAAACGAAATGAAAATCAAGGTGACCAGCATATACGTGGACGACCAGGACAAGGCCCTGCAGTTCTATACGGACGTACTGGGCTTTGCCAAGAAGGCCGATTTTAGTCAAGGTCCCTATCGTTGGTTGACGGTAGCGTCGTCCGAGGAGCCGGACGGCACGCAGCTCCAGCTCGCGAAAAACGACAACCCCGCGGCCAAAGCGTATCAGGAGGCGATTTTTCAGCAGGGCCAACCGGCGGCCATGTTCTTCACGGACGACGTCAAGGGGGACTATGAGCGGATCAAGGCTCGCGGCGCGGAGTTCACCATGCCGCCTACCGACGTGACCGCCTCGACCATCGCCATGCTGAAGGATACCTGCGGCAACCTCATTCAGCTTACGCAGCTGGCACACTACTAAGGACACGCTATTAGGTACACCACGAAATGATCACTCGCGGAGAGTACAAGCCGGGTCCCGCCAGCGGGGCTCAGGTACGAAAGGGCGGCGACAAGTGGTCCCTCATTCTGGTCAGGGAACTGCACCACGAGCCGGAAAAGGTCTGGCAGGCACTTACCGATCCGGTGCATCTTCGCGAGTGGGCGCCCTTCGATGCCGATGGGAATCTGGGTACGGTTGGAGCCACGGTGAATCTCACCTGGGTGGGAACCGGCAGGCCGCTGGTAACAACGGTGACGCGCGCCGAAGCTCCCGAGTTGCTCGAGTACGGCGATATCCGGTGGGAACTGGAAGGCTTCGGCGGCCGCACGCGCCTGACGCTGTGGCACAACATCGATCGCCGCTTCATCTCCTGGGGAGCCGCGGGCTGGCACATTTGTTTCGATGTTCTGGATGGTCTTCTCAGCGGAACTCCAATTCCACGCATGGTTGGCCCCGAGGCCATGAAATCCGGGGGCTGGCAGCGATTGAACGAGGAGTACGCCAAGCAATTCGCCGTTGAAACCTCCCGGTTCGGCGGCTAACCCCGCGAAGAGTTGAAGGCTATGAGGATGAACCCTATGAAATCGACTTCGCAGAACGCGCGACTGCACTTACGGCAGTTTCGGACTCGTCTCTACAGGAGGTCCCATTGAACTGGAATAAATGGATGCGGCAGAGCCACCGCTGGCTGTCAATTGTTCTTACAGCAGCCATCATTTTCAATGGCATTGCCGTTGCGGTGAAGAAGTATACGAATTGGATGGGGCTGATGGCGGTGCTCCCGCTATTTTTGCTTCTATTTACAGGTCTGTACTTGTTCTTCCTGCCGTATGTCGCCAAGTGGCGCCGCGGGCGTACATGAAACGACCCGCTCCGGTTGAATCTCCCTCTGCGTTGATTGATCAGAGGATCAATGAACTTGGGGACTGGCGCGGGAAGACGCTCGCGAAAGTCCGCGAAATCGTGCACAAGGCAGACCCTGAGATTATCGAAGAGTGGAAATGGAGGGGGACGCCCGTTTGGTCTCATGCCGGTATTGTCTGCACGGGGGAGGCCTACAAGAATGTCGTCAAGATGACATTTGCCAAGGGAGCTGCGTTGAAGGACCCGTCAGGTCTATTCAACTCCAGCCTTGACGGGAATGTCAGGCGAGCCATCGACATTCATGAAGGGGAGAAGATTAATGTGGCGGCCTTGAGAGATCTCATCCGCGACGCGGTGGCGCTCAACCTGGCGACCAATAGTAAGGTCAGGGCCCGGCGGGCGGGTAGTAAGCGGGCCGAGTAGGTTCATGAAGATATCGGCCTTCGCCGTGTGTCTTCCCGGTGACCGTTGCCACGCCCGGCCGTGCACTGCGCTCGCCGGAGCCCCATTTGAGACGCGGCACACGAACACTCCAACTAAGGCTGAAGCTACCGAAACGAGCGTCTCCATCGCCGGTAGGCCCGTGACTTCAGGGATGGATGTGGATGCGCCCCGCTTGGTAACCGCCGCACTTTCTTTTAAGGCGTCCGCAAGCTCGGGAACCCCTTCTGCGATAGAGTAGTTCGAATGCAAGATGGGCACAGTAAGACGACTATCATTAGCATGGCCGTGATCGCTTCTGCGATTGCAACACTGCTGCATGAGGGGGTCGGACATGGTCTTCTCGCATGGTTAAGGGGCGATATTCCAACGGAGCTTACCAGCAACCACCTTTCG
>NZ_CAJCHS010000238.1 GCF_903970205.1 Nevskia soli
ACGGTCCACGGCCGCCTGCATTTCGTGCTGCCGACGCGTATCGGTCATGCGAAGGTGTTCTCCGATTTGAGCCCTGAGCTGGTGCGCCAGGCCATCGACGCCTCACTGGCATGAGAGGCACGACTCCTCCGGGAGCGGTCAACGAACAGCAGGCGGCGCGATGGGTTCGCGACATGTTCGGCCGCGTGGCTCCGCGCTACGACTTCGCGAATCATCTGCTATCGATGAATATCGATCGCCGGTGGCGCGGCCGTACGGTGGCCCGCGTTCGAGATGTACTCCTGCGTCCCGAGGCGCGCATAGCGGATCTATGCTGCGGAACGGGTGACCTGACGCTGGCGCTATCGGTGGCGCGCGGATCGCCCGTGCTCGGGTCCGACTTCTGCGCCCCGATGCTCGATCGCGCGGCACAGAAGCTGTTCGCACATCATCTGCAGCCGCGCCTATTTGAAGCCGATGCGATGCGTTTGCCGTTCGCCGACGGCTCACTGGATCTGATCACGTGCGCGTTCGGCTTCCGCAATCTGACGGGATACGACGCCGGATTGCGCGAGTTCCGCCGCGTGCTGCGGGCGGGAGGCAAACTCGCGATCCTGGAGTTTTCGACGCCGCCGAACCGGTGGTTCAGCGCTTTATATGGCTTCTACTCGGGCCAGATTCTGCCGCGGATCGGCGGCGTTCTTTCAGGCGCGCGCGATGCGTATACCTATCTGCCGGAGTCGGTCGAGAAGTTTCCGAACGCGGAAGAACTGGCGCGCGGCATGCGTGACGCCGGTTTTTGTCAGGTAAGTTTTGAACGCATGACGGGCGGGATTGTGGCGCTGCATGTAGGGATTGCTTAGCGGTTGCTGATGTAATACTGAGAGTAGAGGTACAAGATGGCCACGATCGACGAACGGCACGATGCTCTCCGAGAGTCCGTGGAGTTGCTGCTTATTGAGAGCCGCGAGAACGCGAAGCAAATCGATAAGCTCACTGATAAAATCGGTAAGCTCACTGATCTGATTACCATCGACGCCGAAAACATTCGGGCGCTGCCCGTATTGCTGAATCGCACGAGTCGCGGCTGACGGATCTCGAGAGTCGCGAGTAGCGCAGATGGCCAACATCGACGGACGGCACGATGTACTCCGAGAATCACTAGAGTTGCTTCTGCTTGAGAGCCGCGAGCATACGGTTCGTATCCTGGAACTTTCGAAACAGCGGGCCATCGACGCTCAAAACATCAGCGCCTTGGCCCTCATCGTCGAAGCGCGCGCGAGTCGCGGCTGACAGGCGTCCAGTAATCCCTAACTCTCCGCCCCACACCGCTGCAGTGCTTCTTCCAGCGCCTCCCGATCCATCGCCGTACTAATAAAAAGCTCTTGCCGGGCGCCGGCGCTTAAGGCGATCGCTTTCCATCCGTTCTGCGTCGGCACGGTGACGCGCACTTTCACCTTGATCCCCTTGGCATCGCGCACGGGCCGGATCACCCCCGGAATCACCGATCGGATCTCCGGCGTCTGCGCCAACAGCGTCTCGAGCAACGGCCGCACCCCGTCAATGATGCTGTGCTCGATCTTCAGTTTGCCTTTGGCCGTGCGCAGCCGGAAGGGCATCTGCCCAGTCTAGCGGGAGCGATAATCGAGAGCGTGCCCCATGCAATCACGTTAATTCCCGGCGACGGAATCGGCCCTGAAGTCGCAGATGCAACGGTTCGCGCCGTTGAAGCTACCGGCGTTTCGGTGGAGTGGGAGCGCGTTGACGCCGGCCAGAAAGCGGAACTGGAAACCGGCAAGGTGCTGCCCGAAGCCGTCTTCACGTCGCTCGAACGGACGCGCGTCGGTCTCAAGGGCCCGATCGCGACACCGATCGCGAAAGGCCACTCGAGCGTGAATGTCGCCCTGCGAAAGCGGCTCGATCTCTATGTGAATTTCCGCCCGGTCGAGATGCTGCCCGGCCTGAAGACGCGCTTTCAGGACCTGCCGATCGACCTCGTCATCTTCCGCGAGAACACCGAAGATCTCTACTCCGGCATCGAGCACGAAGTCGTGCCCGATGTGGTCGAGAGCCTGAAAGTAATCACGAAAACGGCGTCGATGCGCATTGCCCGCGCGGCTTTCGAATACTCCCGCCGGATGGATCGACACAAGGTGGTAGCGGTCCACAAAGCGAACATCATGAAGATGAGCGACGGCTTATTCCTGCGGTGTTGCCGCGAAGTGGCCGCGCAGTTTCCGGAGATCGAATACGGCGAGTTGATCGTGGACAACGCGTGCATGCAGCTGGTGATGCGCCCGGAGACGTTCGATGTTCTGGTGCTGCCGAATCTGTACGGCGATATCGTTTCGGATTTGACCGCAGGTTTGGTCGGGGGCCTCGGCATCGTGCCCGGCGCCAACCTGGGCGAATCGACCGCGGTGTTCGAAGCCGTGCACGGCACCGCGCCGGATATTGCCGGGCAAGGTAAGGCGAATCCGACGGCCCTCATGCAGTCGGCCGTGCTGCTGCTCGCGCATCTTGATGAACGCGAGGCTTCGCAACGGCTGCATCGTGCGATTCGCGCGGTCTATGCCGAAGGGAAAACGCTTACCGGCGATGTGGGAGGGTCGGCATCCACCGAAGCATTCACCGATGCGGTGATCGCAAGACTCTAAAGCATGATCAAGCCCTGCCGCACGCCCATGGTTACCGCTTCGGTGCGGCTGGACGCGTTCAATTTCTGAAACAGCGAGGAAACGTGGAACTTCACGGTATGCTCGCTGATCTTCAATCGCCACGCAATTTCTTTATTCGCCAGACCCTCCGAGAGCATGCGCAGGACCTCGATCTCGCGATGTGTCAAGGGACCGGGCGTCGCTGCCGGAATCGCGCCATTCGCCGAGTCCAGCGCTTCGGGATGCGTAACGATCAGACCCGCCGCGACCGCTTCGATCGCGAGTCCAATCTCACGCGAAGAAGCTCCGTGCGGCAGAACGCCGCGCGCCCCGGCGCGAATGAGTTGCAGCGCATTCTCTTCGGAAACGAGAAGCACTGCCGCGCCCTGCAGTTGTGGAAGAAGATCGAGTCCGTGTCCGTCCGCATCCGCGAGCACAACATCCGGAAGCAGATCGATCGCCTTGCGCTGCAGTTCTTCGCCCAGCGCAGCGGACCCGACGACTTCAATGCCGGGATGCGAGCGCGCCAGAGCTTCGAGGCCGGCGCGCACGACGGTTGACGGCGCGCCGACCAGAACGGTAATCAAGCCGCGTGGGCCTCGGCTCGACGGCGCTCGGGCGCAGGCAGTTGGATCGCAATCTCGCGCGCGACACCGCCGCGCAAGAAACGCAGCCGCAGCGTCCCGCGTGCGTTCAAGGCCTGTTGCAGCTGCGCCGAATTGAGCAGCAGCACATCGCCGATCATCAGCCCGCTGCGCCGCGCCAAACTGTCCGCGGCGACATCGACGATCGCCAGTGCAGGCCGGCCTTGAATCTTGACCGGCTGCATCGTGATGCCGAGAACAGGCTTGTCCGTTTCCTCTCCGGACACGAACGCGGATACGACGTTGCTCGGAACCGCCATCGCAAGTCCGCCGACAATCATCGTGTTGATGCCGATCACCTCTCCACGAGCGTTGGCCAGCAATCCACCGCTGTTACCGGGAGCGAGACGTACATCGGCCTGCACCCAGCGAGAGCCCTCAACCGCATAGATGATGCCTGTCGTAACCGCGCCGGTCACCCCGAGCGGATTACCGACTGCGGTAACAACCTGCCCGGGGCGTAGCGCGCTCGAATCGCCAATAGTCGCCGCGGGCAATCCCGAAACTGGAACCCGAAGGACCGCTAAATCGCGACGCCGATCCACTTGCTCAATCACTGCCTGGAACGCACGGCCGTCATCGAGCGTCACCTTCGGCTCACGCGAGTGAAGCACGTGTGCATTGGTCACGATCAATCCATCCGCCGACCAGATGACGCCCGAACCCCCGGTAACCGCGACACTTGAACGCCGCAACTCGCGAACTCGATCATCCGACATCATCGTTCTCCCCGGGGCCGCGCCCCCACCACGATGGACACCTTCTGCGACGCACCGCCGCGATACAACTCGACATCGAGCGGCTTACCCACCTGGTCCGGACCCAGATGCGACTGCACATCGTCCGTGTCCGCGATCGCCTTTCCTGCGATCTGCAGCAGCACATCGCCGATGATCACGCCCGCTTTGCCGGCGGGACCATCCGCATCGACGCTAAGGACGATGAGTCCGCTGCGCTGATCCGGCAGCGTCACCGGATGCAGTCCGACACCGAGGAATCCGCGCGATACGTGACCTTGCGAAAGCAAAGCCGCGATCACCGCGTCGACGGTTTCACGAGGAATCGTCACGCTCCAGTTGCGCGTGAGACCCGCGGTATTGACCCCCAGGACGCGGCCTGAAGTATCGACCAGCGCGCTCCCCGAACTGCCCGGATACAGGGTGACATCGGCGCGCACGAAACGCGCAATCTGCCCATTGCGCCAGGTACGCCAGGGACCTCCGAGCGCGCTCAGGATACCAAGACTGGCGCACGGTCCGTTCTCACCGCGCCGTCCCACTGCCAGAACCATGTTGCCTATCTGAAAGGATGCGGGGTCGGCGAATTCGGCTGCGGGGGTCGCGCCGGTGTCCGCTTGCAGCACGGCCAGGTCGGTGCCGGGATCGCGTCCGGCCAGCTTCGCGGGCACAGTGCGGCCATCGGGTAGCGTCACGGTCAATTCATCGTCGCGACGGACGGTATGATCGGCGGTCACGATAATTCCCGCCCGCCACACAACGCCGCTCGAAGCGAGCCGGTGATTCCCGTTCACCGCCACCAGAAACCGGGCCGCCTGCTGCACCGCGCCCGCCAGCGATTCCGAAACTTCGTTCAAATCTGTTGCCATCTAAATGTTTGCTCCAGTCTCAGCATGCCGCGAATCGGATGCCGCGCACATCGGCTATTCGGGCGGGACCGCAACCATGCGAACGGCTAGGTGGCGCGCGGTAGACGTCTCAAAACACCGCTTGCTCACGCGCGCGGCTCAGTAGGATCAATCGGTTCAGAGGGATCAATCGGTTCAGAGGGATCAATCGGTTCAGAGGGATCAATCGGTTCAGAGGGATCAATCCGTTACAGAGCCGCGACCGTAAGGGAGCGGGTTTTCACAATAGGCCGCGAGGCGCCAGAGTATCGCGGCGGCGAGCAAAGCGGGAATCGTCACGAGCCAGATCACCTCTCGATAGAGGTGCAAGTCGGAGAGATGGCCGATGATTGGCGAGATCACGGTCTGCAGCAGACCATACGCCAGCACCAGGGCCGAAATCGCGAGGCCCGACCGCTCCGGACCGTAGAGATCGATCGGAATCGCGTAGAG
>NZ_CAJCHS010000239.1 GCF_903970205.1 Nevskia soli
GCTGGCGCAGGCGCGGCGCAAGAGCGAGCGACCGCGGGCTGCCAGGTCCGCCAAAATTGCTCCAGATCGGCAGGGGTTAACGCGTCGGCGCCGATATCTTCCGCCCGGCAGCCGCGGCCGACAAACTGCGCGGCTTCTTCCGGGGAGAACGTACGCTTTAAGGGTACAAATGGACTCTCGCAAAGGCGACGCAGCCATAGGTCCGGTTCGCGCGACGCCGGAAAGGGCGTGAATGTTGAACGTTCATCGCATACGCCGTTCGCGGCGCCGGCGCGAATCCGCAGCGTAACCTTCGGAACCCGCGCCGAGTATTGCTCGCAGTCATCCAGAAATTCGCGTGGCAGGCAGGCCGTTTCCACGTCAGGTGAATCCGTTACGACCTCGTGAAGAACGCTGGCGATGCTACCGTCGTAAAAGTCAGGAGTTCCGTACACAACTTCGAGACTCGCGATCTTGAAGCGGCTACATTCCTCGATCCGCTTTCGAATCACTCGCCTTGCATCGCGCTTCAGAACTCCATGCAGGTCCAGCGAAAAATGATTGCGCTCAGGATCGTAATGCTGGCATGCCAAGCTTAATTACCTCCTACTCCAGGCCCGCCTTACTCAGCATTTCCAGGAACTGCTTCTGCGTCCGCATATCCATCGCTTCAGCCACTAGCTTCCCATCGCGTCCATAGACGAACGTCTTCGGAATCCCGAAGGTTCGAAATTCTTGGTTCACCTTCCGGCCTGGATCAAGCAGGATCGGGTAAGTGTACTTATGTTCGGCGATAAACGGCTGCACCTTCGCCATATCTTCGTCGGAAATACCAAGAATCACCAAACCGCGATCTTTGAACCGGCTGTACAGCGCCTCAAAGTCGGGCATTTCTTTGCGGCACGGCGGACACCAGGTCGCCCAGAAATTCACGATCACCACCTTACCTTGCAGATCCTGAAGCGTCCACGACTTCCCGGTGATGTCCGGCAAGGTGAAGTTGGCCGACTTACGAGCCTCGTCATCCGCCTCAAGCTTGGCCATGGCTTGTTTATATTGCGGATCGTCGCATTGCGCCTCCACATGTTCGTACTTGACGAGCATCGCCAGAGTAACGTAAGGGTCGGCAACCTCTCCCTTCTCCGAA
Organism: Nevskia soli; assembly: GCF_903970205.1. GTDB lineage: Bacteria > Acidobacteriota > Terriglobia > Bryobacterales > Bryobacteraceae > Bog-113. The sequence goes on from NZ_CAJCHS010000239.1 coordinate 1,127, forward strand.
GGAATCGGCTGCTCACGCAAAGCGTCCGCGAGGGTAGTCGCGACCGCCTGCAAAGTCGCGCGACCGGGATCGCCTTCTGTGGACAGGTTAGCCAAACCCACTGCCAGCTTTTCTTTGTTCGCGGTGCGCGGCAGCGCGCGAATCTTCAACGCCAGATCCGCGGTGGCGCCGGGACGCTCGCCATCTGAAAGAGAGCGCAGTTGGCGCATGCGCGCGACGATTGGCTTCTCGGCGGGGCTATAGGTGACCGGCGGACTCTGCGCGTAAGCGCCGGCGCCGGCCAGTAGCAGAAAGAACGAAAGTCCGCGCATCACATCCCCTGCAGTTCGTTCGCAAGCTGCCCGGCGCCGTACAGCTTTCGCAAAGCTTCGATCATTGCAGCAGAGTGAACAGCCACCGCGCGATTCTTCTCGCCGTCATATTCGAAGTCGCCCGGAAGCGACTCGATGTTGCCGTCGAAGATCAGCCCCACTAATTCCGCATTGCGATTGATTACGGGCGAACCGGAGTTACCACCGATGATATCCGTGGTGCTTACAAAGTTAAGCGGCGTCGAAAGATCCAGCTTGTCGCGGCCTTCTTTCCAGCGCGATGGTAGATAGAAAGGACCGTAGTAATCGAAGCTCGCGGCACGATCGTATAGTCCGTAAATCGTCGTCTTCGGGGGCGCGATGGTTCCGTTCATCGGATAGCCTTGAACCGCGCCATAAGATAGCCGCAGCGTGAAGGTTGCATCGGGGTAAGTCGATTTCCCATAGACCAGGAAGCGCGCCTTGCCCAATTCCTCACCGGCGTGCGTGATCACGCTGTCGATGTTGTCTTCCTGCCACTTGATCTGTTCGCGGATCAACGGATCGACCTGGCGAGCGAGAACGATTAGCGGGTCGGTGGACGCGTCAACCGCGGCTTGCCCGCCTTCGAGGAGTTGCTTGCGGACAGCGGCATCAGCCAGCTTTGTACTGTCGAGCCATGCGTGCGCGGCGGCTTCCGGCGACTTGCCGTTCAGCATCGCGGTAAGCCACGGATCGTTCGCGGGCAGGCTCTTCGCGTCGAACGCCAGGGCTCCCGCCATTCCCGCCTTTTCCATCTCCAGATACACCGGTGCGGGCGACAGAAGCCGGTAACGAAGGCTCTCGAGTTGCGAATCATGATAGCCCGGCAGCCGTTCGCCATCCGGTTTCTTGATCTCTGCGACATATCTGACGATGCTCTCGGCGGTAGCCTCGAGTTGCGAACCGGAGCGGCGATAGAAAGTCTGGTTAAAGCGCCCTTCGCCCTTCTGTTCGGCTTGAGCGATCTGCTCCCACGCAGCTCCGTACTCCTGCTTCCATTGCGGATTGGCGTCTACCTTAGAGCGGAAATCGTTCTCCTCGGCTTGCTTTTTGGCCATGAGCTTAGGGTTCATCAATCCTTCATAGCGGCCGATATAAGCCTTCTGCGAGTTCTGCAGACCGAAGATCATCGAGCCGGCTTGCCGCGCCTGTTCGGGACCGCGCGCCGAGTAAGCCTGGAAGTTTGCGATGCGGTCGGCGAGCAACTTCAGAAGCGCGGGTTCCACGAAGTCCCGCTCGAACTTCAGCTGCGCCAGGGTATCGAGCCGCTGTGTCGATCCCGGATGCCCGGACACAAACACCAGTTCGTTAGCCTCCGGGCCCTTCGCGTTCCACTTCAGATAGTTAGTCGTTTCCAGCGGCTTACCGTTGTCGTAGACGCGAAAGATCGCCATATCCAGGTCATAACGCGGGTAAGTGAAGTTATCCGGATCGCCGCCGTAAAATGCGGTTTGTTGTTCAGGAGCGAACACGAGACGCACGTCCGTGTACTTCTTATAGCGGTACAACCAATACTCGCCGCCCTGATAGAGTGTCACTACATCCGAGCGCAGCCCGGTCTTGGTCGTGCTGTCGCGTTCGATCTGCGCAATTACACTCTTGCGCGCGTCGAAAGCCTGTTTGTCCGTCATGTTCGGCCGCGCCGCGGCGTTGACCTGCGAGGTCACGTTTTCCATCGAGACGAGCACGTTGACCTCAAGATCCGGAGACTTCATCTCAGCATCCGGCGTGGCGGCATAGAATCCGTCGCGAAGGTAATCGTGTTCCGCCGTCGAGTTGTTCTGCAATTGGTGGCGCGCGACATGATGATTGGTCAGCAGCAGGCCGTGCGGGCTGACGAAGGAACCCGAACCGCCGTCGTTCAAGCGGACCGACGACAGCCGTACATGGTCGAGCCATTCCTGGGTCGGCGTGAAGTGGTACTTCTCCTGAAGCAACTTGGTGGGCGGATTATCGAAAGTCCACATGCCCTCATCGGCGATGGCGGCAGCGGCTGTAAGGAGCAATGCGGCGATTGCGTAGCGTTTCATAACAAGACCTCTCTTGACGATAGCGACTATTGTATTGGATCTGTAGTATTGGATATGGCCTTGGGCGGACGAACCTGGGAACAATGGGTGGCGCAGTACACCACCAGCCACCAAAATCCGGTGAACCGATGGTGCCACACCCTGGGGATTCCTTTGATTGTGCTCTCTCTGGTTTTGACGCCGCTAATCGCGATTCGGTTTGGAATTTGGAAGATCGCGTTGGCGCTTTTCCTCGCCGGATGGGCGTTCCAGTTCGCCGGTCACGCGTTCGAGGGCAAACCACCCGAGTTTTTTCGCGATTGGAGATTTCTATTGGTGGGCGTCCGCTGGTGGCTCGCCAAAATCCGCGGGCGGGCTTAGCAGCCCGTGGTAATAACCGCTCCGTCACCGTCGGGGCTCTGTAACTTACTGAGTCTACAGAGCCGCGCGCGTCAGCAAGCGGTGTTTTTCGACTACTACCACGGGCTGTTAGTCAACTTACTCAGCCGCTTCCATAGCCTTCTGTAAGTCATCCTCGGGAACCACCGAGGCGCTCACCCGCTGATCGCCGCCTTCCGTAACTTCCACCGTTACCGAGCGGCTCTCGAGTTGCTTCAGAATGTCCGCTGAGTTACCGACCAGCCAGGCGTTCTGAGTGGCCAGCAGCAGCACGCGGTACTTTCCGGGAGGAACGCCTGGGAACTGTAAAGTTACCGGTCCGCTGCCTACCGTTGTCCCGGATACGCGGGGAACGCCGGACGGTTCGGGAACTAACAAGGCATTGATGGCTGTTCCGCCGGCGGGCGGTGACTCGACACTAACCTCGACCGTGCCTGGTTTGTTTCCGGCCGTGATAATCAACGGTCCCGCCGCGCCGTCGGAAATCTCGAAATCATCCGGCGATACGTCACGGCCACCCAGCGAAAAGCTCTTCGCGTACGCGCCATTCTGCAGGCCGTTAAACCGGAAATGGCCGGGCAGGATGGACTTAAAAACAAACGTTCCGTCAGCCGCGATGTTAGCCGTGGGAAACGGCCCGCGATAATTCGGCGTTAGTGGAGTTAGTGCGAGCTGCATCCCGGATAGGTTCAACGCCGGGTCTTCCACCCGCACGGAACCCGAGAGAGTCGGCCCGGGCACTAGTTTGAGCTCGAAGTCGGTTACTGGAGTCTTACCGACTTCGATCGTCTCGCGCGCTTCCCACGCGCGATCGTTACTAATAACCGTGGCGATTAGGTCATAGCTTCCCGCGACAACGTTACGGAACCGGAATTGACCGCGTTGCGCGCCCATATGAGTCGGAACCGGAGTCTGCTCGGCCGCCGGGTTGTCGTGCGGGATGAGATTGAGTTGAACATTGTTGAGCTGAGAGGCGTCCACACCGCTCAAGGTGCCCCGCACCAGGAACATAGGCACGCGCGTCACATGGAAATCGACCGCGGTTAACTCAGCGCCGGCCGAAATAACCGTACCGCCGCTACTTGCCGCGCCCGCCGACGCTCCTCCACCGTAAGTCACCGGCGCGTAGCCTTCCTGCGGAATCATCGGATCGCCGCGCGGCATGAAACCGTGCGGGGCCGGGAACGTTTCTCCACATTGCGCTCGGATCACGTAGCGTCCGGCCATCAAACCATGGATCCGGTAGCTTCCTTCGGCGTCGGTGTTAGCGCCCCACATCCCGCCGGGCCGCAAGAAGCCCTGTGAACGGTCGGAACGCGTCGCGGATACGTTGCAATTTTGGACAGGGTCGCCGTCTTCATTCGTGACGTGGCCGGTAATCGTAGCTCCGGGCTGGAGGGGGATTTCAATCCCGGTTTTCTCGTCGCCGTCGGCGAGTACTACCTGGCTCGTGTTGCCGCCGGTAAGCGGATTGGCAAACAGGTCCTCATGATTCGCCATCATCCAGTAAGTGCCCGCTGGTAACGAGTGAAATGCAAAGTTGCCGCCGGAGTCCGTAGTCGCAGTAAGGTTGGCCGCGCCGCTCAGCATCACGCGCGCTTTGCGGATCGGTTCATGCGTGCGGGAGTTGACCACTGTGCCGGATATCGTCCCTTTGCCGATAACCGGTTGCGGCGGCTGCCCCGGCTGCCCGTTAAGCTGTTGAAGCTCAGTGATTTCCTGAACCTGCGCCGCGACGCCGCCGACTAAGCCCGCGAACATGCCGATAACTAATAGAACCTTCACTGCGAAGCCCCCTCAAGCGCAACGCCTTCAGGAGCGCGTCGGATCAACGTGGTATCGGTTTGCACCCGCGCGCCTTCGCCGGCCTCCAGAGCCGTACCTGCGCCCTGAAATGGTGTCAGAAAGCCGGGCTTCCAATATTCCTGCCCCTGCATTTCATCGAAGGCGAAGACCCGGTACTTACCCGGCGTCACGCTCTTGAACTGGTAGTGCCCGTGACTATCGGAAGCAACCAATTGATAGAAACTAAGAACGTTTTCCCACTTACCTTCAGGCGCGAGCAGAACCATTACGCGGCCGTCGTGCCGGGGTGTCTTCGGAGACGGCGAGGCGTTCGGAGTTTCGGCGCTCGAGGGTTCCAAAACATTTCCCGTCACCGTCGCTCCATTCATGCTGAGCACGATGTTCAGCGGCGCTCTCGCACCGGTCTTCAGTTCCATGTCTTCGGTCAGAACGTCCTGCTGACCTAGCCGCATCGACTTGATATAAGCGCCTTCGGGCAGCGGCGAGACGTTGATATCCCAAATACCCGGCACGACACTATCGAACTCGAAGGCGCCATCCGCGGCAACGTCGGCCGAAGGAGGTTCGCCTTGCAGCGGAATGTCGTCGCCGGAAACTAATTCGATGCGGTACGGTCCGGCCTCTTTGGCGCCCGCGCCCTCCAGTTGCAGCTTGCCCGAAAGCGGCGCGCCCGGGGTTAACTTGACGGTGATATCTTCCGGGGTGGCGCCGACCTCGACCGTCTGCACCGTCCGGTAGTCTGCATCTCCGCGTGAAGTTGCCACCAGCCGGTACTTACCAGGCACCGTGTTCAGACTAAATCGATACTCGGGAGCGCTCGCCACTGAAGTGGTCTGCTCCGAGCGCACGGCGGAAGAAACAGGCACCAGAGTTACGGTGATCGCCCCCGCTTCACGCAATTCTTCAGGCACTTCAACTTTGCCGGATACGATCACCTGCGGAACGGTTTCCAAAGTGAAATCGATGCCCTTCAAGTCGGCGCCGGCGCTTAGTGTCAGAGAAGCGGCCGCATCGATACTCGAAGCTCCTGGATAGAACTGCACCGCGTAAACTTCATCCGGCTGCTTCTGGCCGTTAGTTACATCCGGCTGGATCCGGGTCGCGATCTGGTAGGCGCGCGTCGCCAAAACGCGATAGTCGCCGGGGATCACGAACGACACATGATACTCGCCGCGGTCGTTAGTCGAAGTCGTGGGGCCTGGGCGCCAATGCAGCGTGCGCCTCTCATAGACGGGGCGAAGTAGCTGTACCTGTGCGTTCGCCACCGGATCGCCATCGCCATCCACCACCGTACCGGAAACGGAGCCTTCCGGAAGCATCGCAAGCAAGACATCCCGCCGCGCTTCGCCACTTGCCAGACTTAGTTCGGGTATTGGACGGCCGGGCTCATTCGCGCCACCATAACAGGCGCGGCCATACCCGCGAAAGCGCGCGCAGATGTAGTAAGATCCCGCGGGGACTCCGCTGAAGCCGAATGCGCCATTGTTATCGGAGTACGCAACAGCCTCCATGGGACGTGGGCCGGTCGTATCGAGCGTCACGACCGCGCGGCGAATCGGCGCTTTCGACCATGCGTTGCGCACTACTCCCCCGATATATCCGCTGGGCTCGGCCGGAACACTCTTCGCAGCTATCGACGCGACATTGCTGCTGAAGTAAATCGCGGCCAGAAACAGTAGCCGGAACATATTCAATCGGCTTGACTTCCTACCATTGCACTTACTACTTCGACCCGCGTCGGAATCAGCTCGCGCGCGATCAGCGCCGGCCAGTAAGCGACAATCTCGCGCACCGGCGGGCGGCCATCGCCAAATCCGGTTGCTCCCGGCGGTCCATTTAACACCAGGGGGATGAGTTCGCGCGTGAAGCGGTCCACCGCTTTACGATCGGGACCGCGCACTCCGATGCGAAGCTGTATCTCAGCGGGGTCGGCAATCGGAGGCGCCGCCGCACCAAGGCACGCATTCAATCCGAAATACTCGGTTTCAATGGCGTCGAACTGCAAGCCGAGTCCGGCCAGCCTGGCCCGAACAATTCGGTCCGCCGCCTGCGCCTTCTCGAGCGCCTGGGGATGCGAGTAAACCAATGTCCCGATCGCCTTCCATCCGGCCGCGTAACTTATCGATAGCTTCAAAGTCGCCGGACGTTCGGAGCCGCGAATCCCACTAACTCGCACGCGATCCGGACCGATATCTTCCAGTTGAATCGAAGTAAAATCCGCAACGCAATCCGGAGTAATGTAGCGCTTGGGGTCGCCTAACTCATATAGAAGTTGTTCTTTGATCGTGTCCGAATGCACGCGGCCGCCCGTGCCCGGATGCTTCGTCACCACGAAAGTCCCATCCGCTTCGGCTTCAATCACGGGGTAGCCGATGTTTGCCATGTCGGGAATGGACTGCCAGTCCACCTGGCAATTGCCGCCCGAGCACTGCGCCCCGCATTCCACAATATGTCCGGCGATCGTGCCCGCGGCAAGTTTGTTCCAGTCGCGGTCCCGCCAACCGAACGCGTGAATCATCGGCGCCAGCGCAAGCGCCGTATCGGTGGAACGGCCCGCGATCACGACATCCGCGCCCGCGTTCAGAGCTTCCGCCAGTGGGAACGCCCCGATGTAAGCGTTCGCACTCAGAACCTTGTCACGAATCGATGCGAGCGGCGCGCCCGTGTCCATGTCGCGCATCTCATGGCCCGCTTTAAGGAAATCGTCAAGGCGCGTGAGCACATCGTCACCCAGCACGACCGCGACATTCAGATCGGGCGCATACTCCATCACCTTGCGCGCGCAGTCCACCGGATTTACCCCGCCCGCGTTCGCAATCACCTTGATGTTGCCCTGTTGCAGTTTCCGCGCAAGCTTCCCGATCAGCGGCGGAAAATCGCTCGCATACCCCAGCTTCGGATCGCGCTCTTTCTGCTTCTGCAGGATCGACATCGTGACTTCGGCCAGATAGTCGAGAATCAGGTAATCGATCGGCCCCTGCTCGACCAGGCGCACCGGCGCTTCCAGCCAATCGCCCCAGAATCCCTGGCCGTTGGCGATGCGAATCATTGGTTGAGAATCTCCAAGGCGAGCGCTTCACCGCGCGGGCGCGACATCGCGACATCGAGCGCCAGAGCCAGCACTTCGCGCGACTCCAGCGGATCGATCACCGCGTCGCAATGGCCCCGCGCCGCGGCATAGCGCGCATCCAGCCATTGCTCGTAATCCGCGCGCGTCTTGTCCATCGCTTCGCGCAGTTCCGCCGGCATGGGCTCGCCGCTCTTCTTCACTTTCTCCAGGTCCGCCGAGAACAGCGCCACCACCGCCGAATCGCCTTCCATCACGCCGATGCGCGCCGTCGGCCAACTGAAGGTGAAGTTCGGATCGAAGCCCTGCCCGGCCATCGCGTAGTAGCCCGCGCCGCTCGCATGGTTCACCGTGAGTACGATTCGTGGAACCGTGGCGCAGGACATGGATTCGACCATCTCGGCTCCGGCACGAATGATGCCGCTCAGTTCCGCATCGAGTCCCACCATGAAGCCGGACACGTCCTGGATATAGATCAGCGGCGTTCCCGCTCGTTCCGCGTTCTCGACGAAGTAGTGTACCTTGCGCGCCGTTTCCGTGTAGACGATTCCGCCCACGCGTGGACCTTCCGGCGCACGCAGAAATCCGCGCCGATTGGCGATGATCGCCACCGGCCGCCCTTCGAGCATCGCGTCGCCGCACAGCATTTCCGGCGCGTACTCCGGTTGAAATTCGATCACGCTGGGGTGGCCATCCGCGCCCGCATCGAAGATCCGGTCGAGGATTTCGTGGACATCGTAAGCCAGGCGATGGTCGGGCGGTAGGACGCCATAAAGCTCCGCGGAAGGCTTAGCCGGAGCACGGCCCGCGGGTGCGATTGCCAGGGCGGGGAATTGATGAAAGCGCGCGCGGATCTGATCGAGCGCATCTTCGTCGTCCTTCGCCATATAGTGCGCCACGCCCGATCGCGTAGTATGCATCCGCGCGCCCCCGAGCGATTCCTGATCCGTCACCTGTCCGGTCGCGCCTTTCACCAGATTCGGTCCGCCCAGCCCCATGAAGCTGGTGTTCTCCACCATGATGATGACGTCCGAAAGCGCGGGAAGGTAGGCGCCGCCCGCGATGCACGGCCCCATCACCGCCGCGATCTGTGGAACGCGCAGCTTGCGCCGCATCAGCGAGTTGTAGAAGAAGATGCGCCCCGCGCCGTACTGGCCGGGGAAGAT
>NZ_CAJCHS010000240.1 GCF_903970205.1 Nevskia soli
CCCCCCAAAATTTGCCCCGTCCCACGCCCTGGGCTATACTAATTAGTTGAAACGAAATGCCGAAACGTACTTTTCAGCCGAATAACCGCAAGCGGGCCAAGAAGCATGGCTTCCGCGTCCGCATGAAGACCGCGGATGGCCGCGCCGTTCTTTCCCGCCGTCGCGCGCGCGGCCGTCACAAGCTCTCTGTCAGTTCCGAAAGGTAACACGCGAATTCTTGCCTGTAACGCCGCCGGATTTTCGAAAAGCGTCCGAATTCTCCGATCGAAAGATTTTCGCAAAGTCTACGACCAGGGCACGCGTTTCACTTGCGGCTATTTCGCGGCTTTCTGTCTTCTTGAACCGTCCAATGCCGGGCCGCGCCTGGGGTTTACTACGCCGCGCGCACTTGGCAATGCGGTGGTGCGGAACCGCATCCGCCGTCGCATTCGCGAGGCGGTTCGCCAGCGTCTCTATCGGTTAGATCCCCAGTGGTCCATCGTCATCAATCCGCGGCGCAAGGCGCTGGATGGCCCGTTTCCGGAAATCGAGCGGGAGATCGAGCGGCTTATAACTCGCTGCAACGGGCTTTCGCAACCCTCCTCCGCGGCTATAAGTTGATCGTGTCGCCTCTCCTGCCGTCCGCCTGCCGCTTCCACCCCACGTGCTCGGAGTACATGCACGAAGCTGTGTTGCGACATGGCGTTACGCGCGGCGTGTGGCTTGGATTCAAGCGCCTCGGCAAGTGCCATCCGTTCCACCCCGGCGGCGTCGACCTGGTGCCTTAGGACGCACGCGGAAATTCTGAATGAGTGAACGTAATCCCTACGATCCCGGCGGTCAAGACAACAACACCCAGGTGCGAACGCTTCTCGCGTTTGTCATCATGGGCGGCGTTCTCTTTCTGCTGCCGTATTTTTTCAAAGGCGGACGTCCGCAACCGCCGCTGCCGGCAGCGAAAGTTGCGGCGCCCGCTTCGTCGAAAGCCCCGGCGCCCAATTCGATTGCGAACTCGAACACGGCCCAAGCCGATCAAGTCTCCACTCCCGATTTAGTAGCCGCCCACGACGAACAGCACGTCGCGATCGACACCGCCGTCTATCACGTCGTGTTCTCGAACCGCGGCGGGGTCGTCATCAGTTGGACTCTGAAGAAATATCCCAACGCGGCTGGCAAGCCGCTGGAGGTTGTCAATGATGCGGCCGCTCAGAAGCTAGGTTCGTATCCTTTCGCCTTCTACTTCCGCAGCCAGAAACCCGCGGTCGATCTGAACCAGTCGCTTTACGCATTCACTAGAACTGCCGGCGGCCTTGGGATTTCGTTCGACTACGCCAACAACGGCGTTGTTGCTCACAAAGCGTTCACGTTTCAGCCTGAGGGCTACCTCACGGAAGTCGACTCGGAAGTACGCGTCAACGGCGCCGACATCCCGAGCCTCCTCGAATGGCGCGGCGGCTTCGGGGATTTCGCCGTCCAGAACGCCGTCAGCAGTCAGCGCGCTATCCGCTACAACGTCGCCGATTCCAAGCTGAATAACGACAGCACCAAGGCTGCCAAAGACGGACCGGCCAATCGCGACGGCCAGTTTTCATTCGCCGGTCTCGAAGACCAATACTTCGCTGCAGTCTTTCTCCCGCAGGGACAAGATAAGATTCAGACGACTCTATTCGACGACTATGTTCCGACCCCATTCGATAAGAGTGATCAGCAATACATAGGCGACGCGGTCGGCGGCGACGGCCAAAACCGGCTCGAGTTATTCGTCGGTCCGAAAGATCTCGAGTTACTTAAGAAGGTAAACCCAAAGCTCGAGCAGATTGTCGACTTCGGCTTCTGGTGGTTCCTCGCCAAGCCTCTGTTCCTGGCCCTCCGTTTTCTGGATCAGAAGTACATTCACAACTACGGCTGGGCGATTGTCCTGATCACCATCATCATCAACATCGTGCTTCTGCCTCTCAGGCTGCAGAACATGCGGTCGATGAACAAGATGAAGGTCTTGCAGCCCAAAGTACAGGAGATCAACGAGCGTTACAAAGGCCTTAGCCTGCGCGATCCGCGCATGCAGCAGAAGAATCAGGAGACGATGGATCTCTACAAGGAGCACGGCGCCAATCCCGCCGGTGGTTGCGTTCCGCTGCTGATCCAGATGCCATTTTTGCTCGCGTTTTACAAGGTTCTCGCTGTCTCTATCGAGATGCGCAACGCGAACTGGCTGTGGGTCACCGACCTGTCTCAGCCGGAACATCTCGCCATCCACGTGCTGCCGATCATCATGATCCTAACGAGCTTCCTGATGCAGCGCATGACTCCAACCACCGGCATGGACCCGCAACAGGCCCGCATGATGATGTTCATGCCGCTTATCATGGGTTTCTTCTTCTACAACCAGTCCGCCGGGCTTGTATTATACTGGCTCACTGGAAACCTGATGGGTATCGCGCAACAGTACTTCTTTAATAAGTTCTTTCCCGCTCCCGTGCCGCCCCCCGCCAAAGTTGTAGCGAAGAAAACCGTGCGTAGATAACTCGTCGAAGGTGATGACTAACCCCAAGTACACGGTTGACACGACCGGCCCTAAAATTGACGCATTTCTCCGAACGGTACTGGACGCCGCCGGCTTTGACCTTAGTTACGAAATCGTCGCCGGCGAAAGCGTCAACCCGGAAATTGAGAACCCCGAGTTGACGGTCAAGTTCACCGGACGCGATGTTGATCTTCTACTAAGTAACCGCGCCGAACTCCTGCTCGCGTTGGAACACGTCACCATGGAAGTGTTGCGCGTGCCCAGTGAAGACCATTCGCGGCTCTCCTTCGACGCGAACGATTACCGGTTGCTTCGCATTGAGGAGTTACGGATGAGCGCGACTGCGGCGGCCGAAAAGGTCAAGCGCACCGGCGACCCCTTCCGCTTTAGCCCCATGAACAGCCGCGAACGGCGCGTCGTGCATCTTACGTTGCGAGGGGAAACTACGCTGCGCAGTGAGAGTGCCGGTCAGGGCGCATTCCGCCACGTGGTCATCTATCCTGCCGGAATGGCGAGTCTGCCGGACCCGCCTCCGCCTGCGTTCCGTCCGCCCACCGGCCCTCCCCGTGACGCGCGCGGTCGCGGCACTAACGATCGTGGAGGCAATCGCGGCGGCCCGCCTCACGGACGGCGAGGGCCTGGGCGCGCCGGCGAGCGCCGCCCCTTCAACCGCGACCCGAAGTAAGTTCTAACTTGGACCTAAGTGACACTATAGTCGCGATTGCGACGCCACCCGGCCGCGGCGGAATCGGCGTCATCCGGATTTCCGGGCCGCGCTCCAAGCCGATAGCAGAGGCGATTCTCCACTTATCGAGGGAGTTGCGAAGCTGGCAGCCAACCCGCGCCGACTTACTCAATGAGCAAACTCAGGCAGTAGATGACGTGATCGTCACCTATTTCGCCGGACCGCGTTCTTACACCGCGGAAGACGTCGTCGAGATCGCCTGTCACGGCTCGCCGGTTGTCCTGCGTCATGGGGTGGCCGAGGCTCTCAAACAAGGAGCCCGCGCCGCCGAGCCAGGCGAGTTCACCCTGCGCGCGTTCGTAAACGGCCGGATCGATCTTCCACAAGCCGAAGCGGTTCGCGACTTGATCGACGCAACCACGCTGCATCAAGCCCGTGTCGCTGCCCAGCAAGCCTCTGGCTCCGTAGCTCGCCGCTTACAGCCGGTCAAAGCACAGCTGCTGGAGCTCATCGCACTCCTCGAAGCCGGCATTGACTTCGCCGAAGACGACATCAGCGTTGCCACTCAAGGCCAGCTACGCGCGCGTCTCGATCCGATCGCGGCAGATGTCAACCGTCTCGCCCGCAGCTTTAGTTACGGACACGTGCTGCGCGAGGGTTTTACCCTTGCTATCATCGGGCGCCCTAATGTTGGCAAGAGTAGTCTATTCAACCGGCTACTCGAGCAGGACCGCGCCATCGTCACTCCGGTCGCGGGTACGACGCGTGACTTAGTATCGGAGGTTGTGGCGATCGAGGGAATCCCGGTCCGGTTAGTCGACACAGCGGGTATCCGGACGGGCGAAGACTTAGTCGAATCGTTGGGAATCGAGCGCAGCCTGAGTGCCATGGCGGACGCAGACGTAACGCTCGTGGTAGTGGATGCAAACCATATCGAAGAGCAGGATCAGGAACTAATCGACAAAGCCGGCGCGCAAGGCCTACACTTGATCGTAGCTAACAAGGTCGACCAAGGCGGCAAAGCCGGCCCGGACATGCTACCGGTTTCGGCGTTGACGGGGCAGGGAATCGACGAGTTGCGTGAGGCCATAGTACGCGCAGTCGCGCCGGACGGTGTAGTCGAACAAAACGGCGCGATTATCACCAACCTCCGGCAGCAGAATGCCCTGTCGAACGCTCAATCCGCACTGAGTCAAGCTCACACAGCTATCGTGGAAAACATCCCGCATGAGATGCTATTGCTCGACCTCTACGACGCACTGGGCGGCCTCGACGAACTAACG
>NZ_CAJCHS010000241.1 GCF_903970205.1 Nevskia soli
AAATAGGCCTACGCTCGGTCATTTCTTGAGAAAACCTTCCAACTGCAACCAATCGGTAAATCTGTCAATCCAGTGATCCGTCGGAAGGTTTTGCTGCTTCATTCCGAACCCGTGGCCGCCCTTGACGTACAAATGTAATTCGGCCAGTTTGTTAGCTGCGGTCCATTTTGGGTACAGCGCAATGCTTCCCGGGGTGAGACCTAGCTCATCATCGCTCGCCGCAGCAAGGAACATGGGCGGCGCATCCGCTGGCACAGGAGCGTCCTGTTGCAATCCGCCATAGATCACTGATACGAATGCGGGCCGAGTTTCGGGCGTGTAGTGGACGGCAACTTCTGCGGCTAGAAATCCGCCAGCAGAAAAGCCGATTATTCCGACGCGATCTGGAGAAATTCCCCATTCGGATGCATGCTGCCGGGCATATCCCATTGCCGTTAAGGTATCGGCAACGGCAAGCGGTGCGACGGTTGCTAACATCGCGTCATATTTGGGCTTATCTGCACTTAGTTCGGCGAATTCCTGCGCAGCGTCATCGCCTGTGTGCGCAATCCGATATTTCAGCAAGATCGCAGTGATGCCTTTCGCCGCAAGGTATTTGGCGACGCTTGCACCTTCAGTCGCGACGGAAATGGCCATGAGCCCTCCGCCCGGGACGATGACCATCGCCGTGCCATTGCTGAGTTTCGGCGATGGCTTGAATATGGTTATAGTGGGCCGGGTTACGTTCGCGATAATCTCTTCGTTCCACACTTTGGAGAAGTATTGTTTCTCCGGATAGTTCTCCTGTTTCGATCCGGGCGGGACCCCGGGGTAGAGCGGAACGACATCCTGCGCCCCTGCAATAGCCACCATCGACAGAACTGCGAAAATAAGCGGAACAAAGAGCGTTTTCATGGCGGTGCGAGTCTATCACAAAATGCGACATCTCAGAACGCAGGAAACTACTCCTCCTCCTCCCGCAAGAGAGCAGTTCGGACGAGCAGCCGGTCTGCCTTATTCATCTCCAGGACACCGACCGTCGCTCGTCCTATAGCGGTTATCCCCACGATGCGCGGTCCGTCCACCGCGAAGTGTTCCTCCCAGATATCCGATCGCGGATTGAACAAGCGGATCGTCTGACCGGTTTCGGCGTCGAAGCCGGCAATATTGGGCCCTTTATGACGGTTGCAGTGCGTGCAAGCTAACGCCAGGTTATTTTCAATCGTTTCTCCGCGGTGCTTCTCCGCGCGCACGTGATCGATTTGAAAGTGCAAAGGAAAAGAAGACTCCGGGAGGCAACAATACTCGCAGCGGTAGCCCGCTCGCTCGCGGACGAATCGAGAAAGTTCCCGGTTCACTGCTGGCTGACAGGAGCGTGTTTCAAGATTCGGCGTGCTTTGGATTGCCAAACCGCCACCAGGCTCCCGACGTGCAGGTAACCGTCCAGTTCCTCACTCTCGGCTTGTGTGAGTGAACCCGCCCGGGCTTTCTCCGATAGTTCATCAACGCGGTCTTCGTCGGCGGTCGGCAGCTTCATCGAAAGCAAGTAGCGAGCCGCTTCCGGTGTCAGCTCCCGTTCATCTGACTCCAGCATCCGCGCGAGAATGGCTGCTTCCGTGTTGGGTGTGACAACTTGCGAACTCATCGGTGGCTCTCTCCTTTATCATGCCTGATTTGAGGCTCAATAGGAAATTCTTTCGATCTCGTCGAGCGAAATCTCGTCCCCGCGCCGGTCATATAAGGATGTCGTGCGCGGGCTGGCATGGGCGGCCATCTGCTGGGCGAGTTCGAGCTTGCCGCCGTTCTTGAGGTAATTCGTAATGCCGGTGGCGCGAAAACTGTGGTTGCCGGCCAGGCTGCGGATGCCGGCCTGGCGCAGACGGCGGCGGACCATGCGGTGTGCGCTCGATTGATCGAGGGACCGGCGTTGCAGCGCCCCGCTCCGCCAGGTGCGGAAGAGCGGTCCCTCGGCGTCGTCGGCGATCCCGGCCGCGGCCAAGTACTCATCGAGAAACTGTTCGAGGGTGTGATGACACGGCAGTTCGTTCACCTTGCTGCCCTTTTCCTGGAGGCGCAACCAGCCGCGCCGTCCCTGAATGTAATAGTCTTCGACGCGCAGCTGCACGACGGCGCCGATGCGGGCGAACGTGTAGGCCATGGTCGCGAGCAGCGCGCGATCGCGCAGCGCCACCAGCGAATCGGCCGGGAAACCGGCGAACAGGTCGTGCATCTCCTCGGTCGAGAGAACCGGCGTTTTACCCTTCTTGACCACATGTTTTGGTCCGCGCACGGCATGGGCCGGATTGTAGGGGACGATCTGGCCGACGACCAGCCAGTCGAAGAGCATGCGCACGGCCGCCAAATGTTGTTTCACGGTCGGCCGCGAACTGCCGTCGGCTTCGAGCGCCTTGAGCCAGGCGGCGACATGCAGCGGCTCGACGCGGCCCAACTCTTCCAGACGATGCGCTGCACACCAAGCAGAGAACCGGCGCACGGCGCCATAGTAGGCGCGGCGGGTATGGTCGTTGGGAATCCGGGTCACAAAGAACTCGAGCGTCCGCTTGCCCGCACGGGGTTCCTGGAGAAAGAGCCACGGTGGTTCGCCGGGTCCCAGGTCGGCGAGGGCTTCCCCGCCCTGGAATTCGGGCGTGAGAGCGAGCGAGAGCACTTCGGGCGTCAGAACGCGGTTGTCACTTTCAGAATTATTTGGCGCGAAGCCGTCAACAGTATTTGGCATACTCTCTCCTTCTGCAAACCGGTGGTCTGTGGACGGGCCCACAGCCGCGAGATCGGTGCTGGGTGGATCTCGGGGATAGCGGGGTGGCAGCGGAGGCTTGTTGCACGCATCTAGTATACCTGATAACGTCCTTTATCATGCATAAGCAATACGTCGCAAGCGAACCCACAAAACTTCTATTTGAAACGGCCGTTGCGGAACATAGTGAATTGGGGTATCTTCGAAAAGAAGCCCGAACTCCTAATAGAAAGAGCCACTTCCCTGCCCTATGCCGGCAAAACCCTCTTACGCCCACCGTCTTAAAGCAGCCATCGAGACGCTACAGGACGGCTCCGCTTC
>NZ_CAJCHS010000242.1 GCF_903970205.1 Nevskia soli
TTGCGGCTGCGCGAATACCGGTTGGGCAGTATTCGCGGCAGGCTTTGGCGTGGGCGGCCGGGCCGGCTTGCGCTTCTTCGTTGGGTGGGCGGGCGGCTTCTTAGCCATGGATGTCCTCGTTGTTCTTCGACCACTCTACAACGAGGCGATCAGCGAGCCTATCGGCGATTGGGCGCGAGCCGGTCACGCTTGGTTGTTATGGATAGCTAATAAACGTCTGCATCGCCGAAGTATAGTTAGTAGTCCCGCACTGAACCAGAGTTATCACCGACCCGACGCCGACGGCCGCCGGATCCTTCGGCAAGCTTGCTGTCGTCGATGTTAAATAAGCAGACCCTGACTCCAGCGCAAAAGAGAATGGACCCACCTTAAGGATGTACTTCTTAGCTGCGTCCTTCACCAGAAACGTATAGTTACAGCTCTCGGTGTCGCTGTTATCGAAAGTGTAATTGTCCGGTAGAGAGCGTAGACCTAAGGTTACGTCTCCGGCATTCGGGAACGATCCACAGCTTAACGAGAATCCGCGCGGCGGGGTCACGGGCGCAATTCCCTTGTTCAGCAGAATGGTCGACCCAGCAACGATGGTCCAAATCGCAGGCCGCGCGACGCCGCGTTCGAACGCGGCTCTCAGCGTGTTGCGGGCAAACCGGCTGTCAAACCCGGCTGTCAAACCCAGGGCGCAGGCTGGAGCGCGCGCGATGGCACTGTTGTGGAAAAGCATGAACCATAAAGCCCGATCCGGACCGGCCGTCATTCCCAGCGGATCGCTTCCACCCGATACGACCTCGGTAATTACACCGCCCGTAGTAATTCGTCCGATCTTTCCCGAGGATTGCTCGGTGAACCAAAGGGCGCCGTCCGGCCGGTCGTATCTTGTTACCGCCGTTTTCCGCGAACCATAGCGCACCGTCGGGGCCGGTGGTGATCCAGTCGAGGACGGGATTCGCCGTAGGCACCGGATACTCAGTGACCCCGCCAGCAGTAGTTATCCGTCCGACGTTGTTAGCCGTGTACTCCGTAAACTATAGCGCGCCGTCCGGCCCGTTTGCGATCCAAATTGGCCGGCTGTTAGGTGTCGGAATGGGTACTCCTTAATCTCCCCGCTCGTGGTAATTCGCCCGATGTTACTGACACTGACGCCTTCCTCGACGAACCAGATGGCGCCGTCGGGCCCGGTTGTAATTCCGTTTGGCTGGGAGTTGGGCGCGAGAGATACGACGCGCATGGAGTAACTCCTGCGAGGAGTGTATCCGTTCAGCCGGGATCGGACTGTGCGTGTTGACCGTCGCTTTCGCTCCGTCTCGGTGTGAAGAGTTGGATTGTAGGAAGGCGTTGTTGAGCTAGCGCAGGGAACCTAACTTGTCCACCGGCCAGTACGCAAACACCGCCTTACCAAAGATCAGATTGCGCGGCACGCTGCCCCACACCCGGCTATCGTTTGACGACGCGCGATGGTCGCCTAAGACGAAGTAAGAGTTCGGCGGAACATAACTGGGTTCCATCGAGGAATGGTCGCGGTAATCGTCGGGAAGGTACGGTTCGGGCAGTGGGCGGCGGTTGATATAGACCTCGCCGTCGTCGATCGATACGCGCTCGCCCGGCAACGCGATCACGCGTTTAATGTAGCTCTTCGAGGGATCGTTCGGATACCAGAAAACAATTGTGTCTCCGCGCTTGATGTCGCTAATGCCAAAACGGTAGGTGAACTGGTTGATGAAAATGCGCTCTTCGTCGTCCAGGTTCGGCATCATGCTGGTGCCTTCCACCTTCACCGGGCGGTAAACGAAAACGATGACGAAAACGGCCAGCAGGACCGCGCCCACGACATCACGAAGAAGGCGGAATACGGTCTGACGATCTTCCATGAAGTTTAGACGTTAGAAGCGGAAATTCAGGCCGCCGCGAACGATTCGCGGGTTGTGTACCAGGTAGAGCCGCTGTCCGTTTCCGCCCGCGAGCGGAAGATATCCCTCGGCGAGCAGATTGCGGAGTTCGGCGTCCGCTTCCATTCGGAAAGGAAGGCCGAAAACGGATGGAATCGGCTGGCGCACGGTGAAGTTCAATCCGGCCTGGGTCTGATTCGCGTCCGTCGAGTATTCGCGGGCGGTCATGGCATCGTGATCGTCCATGAACTGGTACGAAGCGTCGAAATGAGTCCCCGCATGGGGAACGGTCGCCGTCGCCAACGCGGTGACCGCCTGTCGCTCGCCGGCGCCGATCATCGACCGCAACTCGTTCGGCGAAGTGCTCGCCAACTGGCGATCCTGCGTGCTTAGAACTCCGACCGTACCGTAGGTAACCGTGACCTGGTAATAATCCCCCACGTGCTGCGTGAGCGCGGCGGTAAATCCCATGGTGTGGTAGTTCCCGGCGTCGAATAGCAGACTGTCCGTATACAGATCAGGTACAAGATCGTTCGCGAACGATGCGCCCGGATTCCCGGAGATCAGCAGGCCCGCGTTCTGCACGCTTTCGCGATAGCCGGTGACACGAACTTCGGTCGGTCCCAAGGCATTCGAGCCAAGACTGCGGGACCAGGAAAGCTCGACGTCCTGCCCTCTCTGGACGCGCATATGTCCGTCATTCACCGTGACGGCAGGCGCTTCATTCAGCGCCAGAACATCGTGCTGCAGCTCGGAATTGGTGTCGGTCGCAGGATCGATGCCCAGTTCCGGGCGCGCATTCCCCGACGTGAACGTGAGTTCCACAACACCCACCGGGACGTCCCACGTGAGGCGCGCGAACGGGCTGTAATAATGCTGATGTTCGACGAAGCCCACGGAGTCGAAACCCATGCCGTATGCGAGATCCAGCGAATCCGCCAGATGCGCTGTGTCCGCAATGGATGCGCCCAAAGTACGAAGGGGCGGCTCGCCCGGGACTTGCGAGGAATCCGCCTCGCTCCAGCGCGGGATCTCAATCTGGCGCGCCGTGATCGTGATCTCAGGCACGTCCCCACCGAAGTTGCGGCTGTAGGTAGCTCGTATCGACGCGGACGGCGAATCGGTCGTCAACCCGTAGCCGACGTCGCCGGCAAATTGCACGTTGTTCGTTCCGAAAACATTGGTGGCGAAAGCGAACGCGGTTCCCATTTCACCCGCCGCGCCGGCGCTGTTCATATCGCCCGCCGAGAACCGCACCAGCCCTTCGCTGTCGCGAAACACGGTTTCGTGCGTGCCGGATGAGCTTGTCGAGGCCGAAGCGTAGCGAAATACCGGGCGGCTGGAACTCGACGAGCGGAGCACCCACTTCCAATCGTCGTTGACCAAGCCGCTCTTTCCATTCGAGGGCGGCAGCACGCGGATCACGCTGAACAGGCCGGAAAGACTCACGTCCAGCAAACTGCTGGCGCCCGGCTCCACGATGATATTGCTCCGGAAAGCCGGAAGGAACGTGGCCAGACTGACGCGGATCGAATAGACGTCCGGCAGCAAGCCGCCGAAAGTGAACAGACCCTGATCGTCGGTCGAGATGCGGCCGACGAACTGATCCTGATGATTGAAGACCTGGACGACGGCGCCCATCTGCGGTGTCCCGGAGGAATCCGAGACGCGCCCTTCGATGGCGCCCCCGATCTTAACGGGTTCAATCGCGCGGAGCACACACGGAACGAGTAGGAGCGCGGTGACTGCTATCCGCGTTGCCGCTCGAAATCGAAGGTGCTGCGCTCTGGGGATCATCGTCCGCCGGACGCCGAGTCCACGAATCTAGGTTACCGTAAAGCTGGCGGTTGGAGTGAGCGTCTGGTTACGATTTTTATCCGTGACCCGCATCTTCAACTCATATTTACCCGGCGCCATGGATTGCAGCGGCAGGAGCTTCTCAACCGTAATCTGGCTGGCTGAATTTCCGTTGATCGCTTCGCTGAAATCGAGCACTTTCTCCGTCGACCCGGCTTTCACAATCTCGTATTGAATGGTTCCGTTGGGTTTCTGGGTCTTCTCGTCCGGCCCAAAATTATAGAGCTGGAGGTAGATGCCCATCTTCTCGTCCTGGCGGAAACTGTCGCTGATCCGGGGGCGAACCTTGGTGGTTCCAACGACGAACTGGCCCGCGCCGATCTGTTTGGTCGGGACCTTCTCGATCACGTCCGCCAGAATTAGGCTGCTGGAAGAAAGCTTTTCGTCATCGAAGCGCGGCACGTTGAGCGCGGCCTCGTAGTTGTTGACCGTTCCGGCAACAACGTCCTTACAAACGATATTGAGGCGATACATCCCGGGCGCGAGCGGCACCGATTCCTGCCAGATGGACGAACGCTTCATCTCTTCGGCAAGCATTTGGGCGACAACCGGCACTTCCACCGTGTGCTCGAACGTGGTGACGATGCGGCGGGACATCGTGGTGATGCGGCCAAACACGTTCACGACGGCCTTCTGGACGCCTTCCTTCGACTGGAATTCCAGGTCTTTGTTTTCAAACTGGAGCGTCAGGTTGGTGAGGACCGAAGCGTTGGTAACGCGGATGTAATCTGTCTCGACCTTCATCGGCAGGATGTTATAGGTCACGTGCGAAGTGACCATGGCTTCCAGATCCTTGAACTTGACGGGCGGCGGTTTCTGAACGTTGGCGAACTGCTCAAGGCGCGTGAACTCGTTCATGCTGGCATCCATCATGTCGGTGGGGACGCCAAGGTGCGTGCCGTCACTACGGTCAAAACGATCGTTCTTGCTCGAAAGTCCCATCTGCTCGTAGAGCGTGAGACCGGCGTTCGGCGTGTAGAGCAGCGCGTCCTTTTCCGACGGGTCCATGGTCAAATGGAACTCGCCGGACATCGTGGTGTCGACGAACTCGAGCATGACGTTGGTTCCGATCCCTTCGAGATAGCGATAACGCCATTGCTCGAACGGATAGGTGGACGTTTCACCGCCGCCTTCCGACATCGGCCGGTTGTAGGAACCTCCCGAAGGATGCGACTCGATTTCGTCCGGCGGCCCGAACGTGATGTAAATGCGGCCGCGATCGGTCTTCCAGCCGGGGATGCCCGACGCGAAATGGTCGTTGGCGTAGGCGATGCGGCGATAGTGCTCTTCCTTGTATTCGTTTTCGGCCGTGTCGGGAGTCGGATCGCGGCGGAGCCAGAACTGCTCGATGAACTGCTCGCGCTCCTCATCCGTGTTGAGTTGGTGGAACGACTTCCGTTCCTCATCGGTGATGATGTAGACGACGTCCTCGTTCAGCCATTTCTTGTAGGGCGTCTCGAGTTCTTTGCGGAGAGCTTTCTCGCGGCGCTTCCGCTCCTTTTCCGTCAGCGGCTTGGCGACGGTTTGCTTTTCTTCCCCGGCGGCAGGTTTCTGATCTTGCGGAGAAGCGGGTAAATTAACGGGATACGAGGTTAGGGCTGCCGTGAGGATGCTGACAATCCAAACTCGGGATGAGGTCATTACAACCACCTTGTGAAGAAGCAAATGAAAGGAACTCCTGCTATTTTAGCGCAGTGCGAGGGGGAGTCAATTGTGAAAAACAGGAACAGTGTGAACGGGTGTGCCCGCGATCACGGGCTTGATTAGGATGGACGAGGCCAAGCGGCGCGTATGACCTTGTCAACCCCCTCCTGGATGACGATTGACTGCGAGACGCCCAACCCGGCAAACGTCTGAGCCGCGCCGCTTGGCCAGTACACATGCAGGTCCGCAGTGGTCGCCGGGCCAAGCCCGAAGTGGAGGCGCCGGTCATTGGTGGAATAAAAGCTCGACTGGCTCAACACTTCCTGAGTCTGCTGTTTTCCGCCGTACCTGGCGGTCACGCGCGCTCCGATCGCGCTGCGGTTGGATTTGGTCCCGACCAGCTTGACCTTCAACCAGTGATTGCCGCCGGTCAGGTCATTGCGGAGCAGCGACGGCGGCTCGTTCAAGTTCACGATGAGGACGTCGAGGTCGCCATCGTTATCGAAATCTCCAAACGCGCACCCGCGGCTCGCGTGCGGAGCGCCGATTCCCGATCCGGCGGTCTCGATCAGCTCCTCGAAGTGTCCGTTCCCCAGATTCCGAAAAATGACGCGGGGTGTCTTGAACGGAGCGTTGGGAAGTTTCGCTTCCAGCTCCGGATAGACGCTGCCTGTTGCAATGAAGAGATCGGGATGACCGTCGTTATCGAGATCGACGATACCGGCGCCCCAGCCGGTGAAGCGCGTCTCGACGCCCAGCCCGGAAGACAACGTCACGTCCTCGAAGCCGCCCTTACCGTCGTTACGGTAAAGGACGTTGGTGTCTTCGGTGAAGTGCGTTTTGAAAATGTCGAGATGGCCGTCGAGGTTGTAGTCTCCGATGCCGAGGCCCATGCCGGCCTGCTCGACGCCGTCGTCGCTCAGAGCGGCCCCGCGTTCGACGCCTTCCTCGCGGAATGTTCCGTCGCGGTTGTTCATGAACAGCAGGCTGTTGGTCGAATCGCACGCAACATAGATGTCGGGCCATCCGTCTTCATCGAAATCCGCCGCCACGACGGTCATCCCGTAGGTTCCCTTGACCTTAGAAATGCCGGCATCCGAGCTGACGTCGGTAAACGTCCCATCGCGATTGTTTCGATAGAGCGAGTGCGTTCCCGGCGGCAAGCCGCGCGGACCGCAATTGACCGGAATCTCTTTATAAGTGCAGTTGATGTTCTCGCCGGGCTTCTGCGCGCGGGCGAAATCGAATTCCAGATAATTCGACACGAACAGGTCCAGATAGCCGTCGCGGTTGTAATCCAGCCACGTGCAGCCCGAGCCCCAGCGCGTGCGATTCCCTTTCAATCCGGCTTTTTCAGTGACATCGGTGAAGGTGCCGTCGCCGTGGTTGCGGTAGAGAACGTTCTGGCCCCAGTAGGTGATAAAGACATCCTCGAATCCATCGTTGTTATAGTCGCCGATGCACACGCCCGAAGCCCATCCGGTCCGCAGTAACCCGGCTTCTTTCGTAACTTCGGTGAACGTACCGTCGCGGTTGTTCCTGTATAAGCGGTTGGTTGCTCCTTCGGGGACATCCGATACTCGCGTCCCGCCTAAGATCAACGCGTCGAGCCACCCGTCGTTGTCGTAATCGAAGAATGCGCAACCGCATCCAATGGTTTCGATGATGTAGTTCTTGCGTTCGACGCCGCCGTAGATGACCGGCTTGGTAAGTCCCGCGCTTTGGGCGATGTCGGTGAAGCGCGCGTCGAAAGGAATCCCCGACGGTTTGCCGCGCGGCTGCGCTTTGATGCCGCGGGTTGCCACGCCTTGCGCGAATGCCGGACTTGCTCCAAGCAAGGCGAGCAGATTGCGGCGGGTGAGGTTCATCGTTCCCGGCCGGCTATGGGCTGCGTCGGATCGAGAGGCGCGTCGGGACTTATAGCGGCCTGATCCCGTTTCAGGCGTTCGGCCTGCAAACGGCGGAATTCGGCCAACTCCTTCCGCGCGCGCTCCTCCTGCCCGGCTTGCTTGTAAGCGCGAGCCAACAGGAACGTTATGTTCTCCTGGTGCGGCGCCAGTAGCGCGGCTTTTTCCAGATAGTTCACGGCTTCCGCCGGATGGTTTTCCTTTAACTCGATTTTTGCCAGAAAATACATCGGATCGGGGTAATGGGTGCGCTGTTCCAGCGCTCGTTCCAGATATTCGCGGCCGCGTTCTTCCTGATTGTTGCGGCTGAGCAGGACGCCTAACTGGTAATTGGATTCCGCGTCCTGGGGCTGGATCGCCAGGGCTCGCTGGAGGTAATCGATCGCGGCCGGATCGTCATTCACGCGCAAGCGCAGCCGGCCTAATGCGGCCAGGGCCGGCGCGGACTTCGGATCCAGGCGAAGCGCCTCCTCTAACTCGCGCTCGGCGGCATCGTAGAGTTTGGAACGATAGAACAGCATCCCTTGCAATAAGTGCACCGGGCCCGGAGGATAATTTCCCCCGCCCAACTGCTCCAATAGTTGCTTGCCGCGTTCTTCGTCCCCGGCCCGTATATGCGCGCTCGCCAGAGCGAAGAGGATCGCGGGTTGATCGGGCTTTTCCCGGTTCAGACGGTCAAGTTCGGCGATGCCTTGTTCATACTGTGCGTTCTCAACGAATGCGATGGCGTGGAGCTGGCGGGCTCTGATCTCGTCCGGATGGAACTTAAGGTAATGCTCGAGTGGGTCGATCGCCTGCTCGAAGCGCCCGGCGCGAAAGTAGGCGATCCCCATGTTCAGGTAAATGGCGTCGAGCTTCGGGTCGGCGGTTAACGCGCTCTTATAAGCAGCGATCGCTTCGTCAAGCTTGTTTTCCCTGGCCAGCACAGCGCCCAGGTTACCGAGCGCTTCCGCCGAATGCGGGGTCTTGCCGATCTGCTCGCGAAACAGGCGCTCGGCTTCCGCATATTCACCGCGTTCCATGGCTGACCGGCCGCTGGTCAGTAAGTCTGGACTGTCCGCGGCACTTGCTAGAGAAATCAGAAGGAGGAGCGCCGTCATACCTCAAAACGGAAGGGCGACCGAGAATCGTTGCCCGCCTACCCGATTGTATGCCTGGTCAAGCAGCGCAAAGGGCGCGTCCCCGTGCCGCCAAACCCAAAGGAACCCGCGAAGTCTGGCGGCGCGGGGCGCGCTCCGTTTTGCGCGGTTTCTTAGAAGTAGAACTTAGCGGCGATCTGCACAATACGCGGCTGGCGCGTGGAGTTCAACGCCCCGAATCCGGAAACGCCGCCGCCGCCGCCCAGCGCCGTCGGCAGATTCGTGATCGTTGCGTTGGGCGCGAGCGAACTGAAGGTTACGGCTGAGTTTACGCCGTTGAACTCGGGGTGATTGAAAACGTTAAACGCCTCCAGGCGAAGCTCGAACTTCATTCCCTCGCGCGGGAGCGGGATATCCTTGAACACCGAAAGATCGAAATTCCAGAAACTGGGTAAACGTAAGTTGTTTTCCCCGGATTCGAAGCCCTCGCTTCCCGGTTGCGCCGGGAAGAAAGCCGCGGGATTCAGGTAGTTGTAGATGCTCGAATTCGGTCCGTAGAGATTTCCAACTTCCACCAGGCGAGGCCCAAAACTGGGGCTTCCCGTCGTACCCAGGTTGATGTTCGCGCCGTTTGCCGGCGTGTTGTAACTCGCGGTGAAGGGCTCGCCGGTTTCCCAGGTAGTGATCCCCGAGAGCACCCAGTGGTTCAAAACGATGTGCCCGATGGGGTTGTCGAAAACATTCCCGTTTCTGCCGACCGCGGGTACGTTGTAAATGTAATTAACAACCAGGATTTGCGTACGATCGAACCCGAGCGGTCCGTAATTCGCGAGTTTATAGTTGATCGGGTTTAACTCGTCGCCGTCGCCGGTTGCGACACCCATCGCCTTCGACCACGTATATGCCAGACCCACCTGGAAGTTATGGGCGAGCCGCCGGTTGGCACTCACCTGCAGCGCGTTGTAGTTGGAGTTCGCTCCAAACGAAAACTCCTGAATGTCCGCAAAACCGGGATAGGGCCGGTAAAGATTCTGGTTGATCGTTTGGCCATTGATCTGATTCTGCGGAAGATTGGCGCTGCCGAATAGGTTGCCGTTAATATTGGTCGAATAAAGCAGGTGATTCGACACGGATCCGACGTAGCCTACATCGAGTAAGATGCCCCCGGCAAACTCGCGCTGGATGCTCAGATTGTAGTTATAAGTGGTCGGAATCTGGCCCGCCTTGTCGAAGCCCGACAGAGAAGCCGGAAAGTTGAGACCCGGTGTGGCGGCCGCGGTCTCAATGTTCCCGTAGTAGATGGTCGGCGTGTTAATGCCCGGCGGGTTGGTTAGCATCTGGAACACCGGGTTGCCCTGGAACCGGTCGTAGAACACGCCGCCTCCCAACCGGATGACGGTCTTGGGAAGAACGTTGTAGGCGATTCCCAGACGCGGAGCGTATTGCAGACCCCGGCTGTTGATCAGACCCGCCGGGTAATTGACCCCGGCGCGGGCAATCCCATTGGTATAAATCCCATTCGTCGTGGTTCCGGTTCCGGGAACAATGGCTCCGATGAACGCGGCGGGCGCCGTCGCTCCCGTCAGCGGATTCACGGCCAGGCCCGCGGCATTTTGCCCGTACAACACAGCTTCGCCGCTAGTGCTGAACAAGCCCGGATTGAAGGTCGACGTCTGCAGCGCCTGGTCATACTGCGGCTGGACCCAATAGAACCGCATGCCGTACTCCACGGTGAGCTTCGGCGTCACTTTCCAGGAATCCAGTCCGTAGAATTCAACGTTGTTGTAGCGGTACTGTCCGTTCAACACGGTGCTCGACTGCTGGAAGGTGTTAAAGTTCCCCAGCAGCACGTTGGCGAACGGGTACCCGGTATCGCCGGGATTCTGCGGGTTTGTTCCGAAGTCGATCGTTCCGCTTGCCGGACTGGTCGAAGTCTGGTCCTTAGCGCTGTACTGCCAATACACACCCGCCTTTAACCGGTGATTCGAGACAACCTTGCTGAAGTTGTCGTGAACCTCGATCGTGGTGTTGTAATTCATGAACGGCGTCCCCTCGAACGCCGTATACGGCGGGTTGGTAATGCCGGCGCTGTAGGTGAAATTCGGAATCAGGTCGATCGGGGAAGCCTTCGGATAGGGAAGCGGGAAGGTGGTTCCCAGTTTGGTGAGCGAAAATGCGTCGGACGTCGGCACTTCACTGAGGAAGTTATGGCTTAACCCGAAGACGATCTCATTGGTCATGGTCGGGTCGATGACTTCGGTCAGGTTCGCCACCGTCGAATAGCCGGGCTGCCCGAAAGCAATGTCGGTGAACGGGATGTTATAACTGGCGTTCCATTGGCCGTAAGGAAGGTCCTGAATATCATGATCCTGGATCGCGCGCGCGAAGAATTTCCAGTTGTCGCTGATATTCCAGTCCACGCGATAGACCTGCTGCCGCCGCGGGTAGCTCGCGGAATCCTGGGTGGTGTAGTTATAGCTATTGTCCCCGGTGAAATTCGGCAGCGGGTAAAAATCGAGAATCTTCGTGCCGTTGGGATCGATCAGGCTGGCCGGAATCGTGTTGTTCGGGAAAGGCAGTTTGGTGGTGGGATCGATGATGGTCACCGGCACGCCGGAACCGTTCTGCGTGCCCTGGAAATCGCCCATCCGCTGAAGCGCGGTCGGGACGGTCACGTTTTGGCGGGACAGCGGTTCCAGCTGGTCCTGCCATTCCTGCGCAAAGAAAAAGAACAACTTGTTCTTATTCCGGTTAAAATGGCCGGGAATGTAGATCGGCCCTCCAATGTTGAAGCCCTGGTAGTTATACCGGTAGAGCTGCCTCGATTCCCCGTTCAGATTGTTGAAAAAGCTATTGGCATTCAGGCTATCGTTGCGGTGAAACCAATAACCGGTGCCGTGGAAGTCGCTTGTCCCGCTTTTTACAACGACGTTGATCGAAGCGCCGACGGAGCGGCCGAACTCGGCGGACTCGGCGTTGGTCACCACGCTCAGTTCCGCGACGGCATCGATATTCAGACTGGTGTGCTGCGTGCCGTTCGAACCGGTATCCATATTGCCGATTCCGTCCAGCGTGGAATTATTTTCGTTGCCGCGCTGTCCGTTCGCATAGATACTGCCGATACCGCCCGGCCCCGCGACCTCCCCATCGAAGTCGCTGTTGACCCCGGGCACGGTCTTCACCAAGTCCAGGTAGTTCCGTCCGTTCAGGGCGAGGTTTACCGTTTGGCTGCCGGTAATGACGCCGGAACGCATGGCATCCTCGGTCTGCAGTTGTTCAGCCGACGCCTCGACGCTGATGGTTTCACTCTGGGTGCCGACTTCCAAGGGAATGTCACCCAGTGAAACCCTCTGGTTGGCGAATAAGACAATGTCCGTCCGAACCGCTTTTTTGAACCCCGGCGATTCGACGCTTAGCTGATATTTACCGGGCTGTAGAGGGTCGGCCGCGAAGTTTCCGTCGTTCGTTGTAGCCAGAGTCCGGCTGGTACCCTGCTGCGTTTCAGTGACGATTACCGTGGCGTTGGCTATGGATGCGCCCGAGGTGTCCTTCACGGTGCCTGAAATGGAACCGGACGTTTCCTGGGCGAAAACCACGCTGGAGAAGAGAATGAACAGGCATGCGGCTGCGCTGGCATTCTTCGTGGAATGCAAAATAAACATGGGACAACTCCTGAACGATTAGGAGTCTATGTCAAACCGATTTATAAGTCAACGCCAAACGGACGTTTTACGCCAACAATTCGTAAAAATAAATGTGAAGATCGGCGTAAATTGTGTCCGTTTTATGTGAAATACCGGATCGTTTTTGCCTACCCCATCACGCTCATGCCCGAATCCACATAAAGCGTATTGGCCGTAACCCCGCGCGCCAGATCGCTGGCGAGGAAGACCGCGGCGTCGCCGACCTCATTCGGGTCGGTGTTGCGCCGCAACGGCGAGCGCTGCTGGACAACCTCTAAAATCGAGCTGAAATCCTTGACGCCGCGCGCCGAAACGGTCTTAATCGGACCCGCGGAGATTGCATTCACGCGAACGCCCTTGGGTCCTAACTCGCTCGCGAGATAGCGCACCGAGGCTTCGAGAGCAGCTTTCGCCACGCCCATCACGTTGTAATTCGGAACCACGCGGGTTGAGCCGATGTAAGTCAGGGTGGTGATCGATCCGCCTTCGGTCATCAGCGGAGCCAGCGCGCGCGCCACGCCCACCAGCGAAAATGAACTCACATTTTGCGCAAAAAGGAACCCATCGCGGCTGGTTTCGATAAAGGGATTCCCCAGTTCCTCGCCTTTTGCCGAAGCCAGGCAATGAATGACCGCGTGAACCGGCCGCCCCAGCGCGCCCACTGTCGCGCTAAGGTTCGCCAGGTCCTCATCCTTCGTCACGTCGCAGGG
>NZ_CAJCHS010000243.1 GCF_903970205.1 Nevskia soli
CGAGATCTACACTCTTTCCCTACACGACGCTCTTCCGATCTGATTCCATCGCACAAAGACTGTTAAACGTTCAACTAATGTCCCCGCCCGCCCGAGCTGGTAGCGCCGCCGCGAGGTGCGGAACCCATACTCCCGGACGGCGAGCCGCTCGCGGCCGGGGTCAGATAGCTGGTGCGGGTGAGCGCGCTTTCCGATGAACCCGACGAACCGTATCCGCCGCCGGGCGTCACGTAAGACGACCGCCCGGGCGGTGTTGGCAGATGTATCGGATGAATCAGGCTGCTCTTGATGCTGCCGCCCGAAGCAGTCTGGCTATTGGCGGAGGTTCCTGAGCCGTAGTATCCGTAGGGGTAGGCCTGATAAATCGTGTAGGGGCTCCAAAATCCGAAACCGAACGGACTGAACATCGTCCCCGAGAACGGCATGTAGGTGTACATCCCGAAGGCCGGGTTGTAAAACCAGTTACCCGCATACCCGCCAATGCCGCTTAGACCGGTGAAACTCGAGTAGCCGCCGTTAGAAACGGTGCTCGCCGCGGAGGCGTTCGCCGCGGACATGTATCCGCTGCGCAGCTTGCTCCAGCGATACAGATCGTCGCCTTCCTTATCGGGAAGGCGCTCCTGCGCCAGCGCTGCCGAGAGGTTCACCAGCTTCCCTTCTTTCGCGACGATGGTCTGGCCGTTCAGCGTAACCTCCGCCTCACCCGCGTAAACCTTGAATTGGGGCGGGTTGGTGGTGATTTCGAAGAGCCCGGGTTTGGTCGGCGCCATCGCGTAATCCTTATAAAGCAGCGTGACGATATTGCCTTTCATCGGCGTGTCCGACTCAAGCAGTGCCCGGCCGGATTCGATCCCCACGCGCGTATCCGCCAGGGATGTCGAGATCATGTGAATCGCGCTTTGCTCGCCCACCCGGAGGAAAACGCCGGGTGTCATCAGCACTTCCGCCCGCCCTTCCGTCGTCGTCATCCGCCCGTCTTTATTGATTTGGGCGAACACACCCGCTTTACCGGAAACCGGCTTGCCATCCACCGAGACATCCCCTTCGGTGTAATGGACCAAGCCCGATTTGGCCGAAATCACGTTTTGGCCATACATTGCGCCGGCAGATAGGACCGCCGCCGCGCACACCGATGAGGTTACAAATAGTCGTTTCACGCTAACACCCCGATGCCTAAGATTCTGTGCCCATTTCACCGCTTTGTCAACGGCGGCTCACAGTCGGCGTTTTCTGAGAGGTGCGATCCACGCCGAATCAGAGGCGGACGATCTACGGGACGTAAACGCGTTTAGCCCGTTTCGGGTATTCGCAATCAATTTGGCGGGTCGAGACCCGTTCGCGGACATCAACGCCGGAATAACCGCGAACGCCCTGTGTCGAAAATGGTCTAATCGGAAGGACCAAGCATCATTTTCAAGGAGTTTCATGCCATCCATAACCACAAATGACGGGGTAGAAATCTTCTATAAGGACTGGGGTTCGGGCCAGCCCATCGTGTTCAGCCACGGGTGGCCGCTATCGGCGGACGATTGGGACAACCAGATGCTGTTCTTCCTGCGTCATGGCTATCGCGTCATCGCCCACGACCGCCGCGGGCACGGCCGCTCGACCCAGGTCTCCGACGGTCACGACATGGACCATTACGCCGACGACCTCGCTGCCCTCACCGCGCATCTCGACCTAAAAAATGCCATCCACGTCGGGCATTCCACGGGCGGCGGAGAGGTCACGCACTATCTGGGCCGGCATGGCGAGAGCCGCGTCAGCAAAGCAGCGCTGATCAGCGCGGTGCCGCCGCTCATGTTGAAAACACCTGCCAATCCCGTCGGCCTTCCCAAAGAAGTATTCGACGACCTTCAGGCCCAGCTCGCCGCCAATCGCTCGAAATTCTATCGCGCCCTGCCCGAAGGTCCTTTTTATGGTTACAATCGGCCCGGCGCCAAATCTTCGGAAGCCGTCATCCAAAACTGGTGGCGCCAAGGGATGATGGGCGGCGCCAAGGCGCATTACGACGGAATCGTGGCGTTTTCCCAAACCGATTTCACCGAAGATCTCAAGAAGATCACCATTCCGGTGTTAGTCATGCATAGCGAAGATGACCAGATCGTGCCCTATGTCGCTTCCGGACCGCTTTCCGCAAAACTGCTGAAGAACGGAACACTCAAGACTTACAAAGACTTTCCACACGGGATGCCGACAACCGAGGCAGATACGATCAACGCCGATCTTTTGGCATTCCTCAAGGGCTGAGGCCGCGGCCAGCCACTTGAAAATCAGACATATACTAACCAGTGTCACGAGGTCCGTGCTTTTGCTCCCGTGAAGGAAGTCACCCATGAACGCTTGCTTTCGATTTGCCTGTACCGTAGTAGGCGTCGCGCTTACCTCCGTCATAGCTCCCGCTGACGAAAAGCCCATCGATCTCAGAGCCCTGGCTAACGAGCCTTGGACCTACGAAGGCCCGAATGATTTCCTGATCATTAACGGAAGCACGTTTCCGACCAGCATCCGCAATTTCGGCGGCATCGCCTTTGCGATTCCGGTCGAACCCAACAACTATTGGGCTGGAGCTGCGGCAGCCAACTTCGGACCGGGCACCGTGAGCCTTACTATTCCCGTGGGTGTCTATGGAGTTACCTCCGTATTCACCGTTCTCAACAGCATGTGGGGTTGGGCCGGTCCGGACGCTTATCTGTATATCACGTTTACGGGGAGTGCCGGGGCGACTAAGACCGTTCCGCTTGTCGGAAACGTGAACGTACGCGATTACAACCAGGACGGCAATACGAACTCAATCAATAACACTTCCACCGTTGAGGTCTGGGACAACGGGCAGGGCCAGCGATTGGACCGGCAGGAGTACATTTTGCCGGAGGAATTCCTGGACCAAACGCTCACAAGCATAACGCTGACCGACACGGGAAACGAAGGCGATGGCACGGACGGCAGCCGGGCCATCCTGGCCGCCCTGACGGTTAGCACGTGCGAGGCGGTTCCCGCCGAGAATCTTCGCGTGGCGAGTAGCGAGATCGTTTATGAGCCGACTTTGAAACTATATACGCAGGAAGTCTCGTTGACGAACACAGGCTCGCTCCCGGTAGAAGGTCCCTTGTTCTTCATTCTCGAAGAACTTCCGTCCGGGGTCGTTCTTGCGAACAAGTCGGGGAATACGGAATGTCTCGCGCCGCTCGGCAGCGGTTACGTTGTACCTCTTCCCGCGAAATCCTTGCTGGCGCCCGATACTTCCGTGCGGTTTCGCTTATGGTTCAGCGACCCCTCAGGCGCCGCGATTCACTACACGCCACTGGCAGCGATTGGAACTGCCCCTTAGGCAGGGTGGTCCAGCAAGTGTCCGGAAATCGCGTATTGGATGGTGCGCTCCACGGAATTCGTTCCTTGAGAAGCCGCGATCCGCAGCTCGTATTCTCCCGGCAAATCGACCCGCGGACATTCTGATGACGCGGCCTTCTTGCAGCAACTTCACAGTCACCTTGGGTCTTGGACGCATACATACGGGCTGTCGGTCCGCTATCTTGGCTCTATTGCAGCAGTTCTTCGAGGGTAGCGCCGTCCAGCAGGCGAACACTCAACGCTTCGAGATCTTCGGTCGAACGGTGGTTCAGCCGCTCGTCCGCCCACTCTGGAATGGCGCCAAATCGCTTTTCAATCAGACGGCGGAACAGCTTCAATTCGCCTTTCAGCTCGCCTTCTAGCTCGCCTTCCTCGCGACCGCGCTTATATTCGCGTCCGAGGACCTTGTTGCTCAAAATGATGTCGTTGATAGTTGCCATCTTCAGAATCGCCTCCTCCACGGCTTCTTCCAACCCGCGCAGCCCCGCAAGAATGAGGAGCTGTTCGATTGCCTGCTCCCGCCTGGTTTCATCCCGCGTCGAGATCTTACGGAGGATCTCTTCAATCGCGGTCTGCTGGTCGCGCAGGCGCGTCACGATCGCTAATACATTATCGCCCAGATTGTCGCTGGCCAGCAGCGTGTCCCCGTCAACGTCGCGCAGATCGATGACCTCATACCGGAAGGAAAAACCAGGCCCTTGGAGAGTCGTCTCCATCCGGAGCTCGGGCTCACCTGCGTAGAGCACGATTTGCCGCGCGAATTTCCCGAGGCTCCGGTAGATCGCGAGCGCGTACTCAGCCATCCGCATCGGCATCTCCGCGTCATTACCAACCTGCAATTCCAGATGTAAGAGGCTGCCGTCGTCAGTCTGTCCGAGTAAATCCACCCGGGGGTTCGCGATTTTGGGCAACTCGATGTTCAGCCATGCCGCAACCGAGAGTCCCGTCGCCAGGTGAACAGCCTGACCGTCGGAGTCTTGCAGCAGCATCTTCAGCGTCACGTCGTACTGTTGCGCCATTGGGCTCCTCCGGACGCAAAAAGGGCCGACTCTCTCATGAAGAGAATCGGCCCGTTTTAAGTCGTTCGATTACTGCTGTGGCTGCTGCTGATCTGAAGAATCCGAGGACGGATCGCGCCGCTTCAGCGTCGGACGCTCATCGTCGTCGCCCTTGGATTTCTGATCGCCGTCGTCAACCGTGGTACCCGCGCCCGGAGCCCGGCGCAGCCGCGGACGCGAGCTATCCTTCGCGTCATCCACCTTACGCCGATTGTGCATCGCCATGGTCCGCAGTTTCACGTCGTTGAACTCCGACGTGGTCACGACATATTCCGGCTTGGCTTTCAGGTACTTCTCGATATTGACCTGCGCGGCCTTGATCCGGTCATCCGTCGGCGGATGAGTTGAAAACATCTTCGAAATCGTGCCGGGCTTGCGTTTCTCCAGCGACTGGATTTTTTCGAAGAAATCAACGAACGAGGTCGGATCGTACCCCGTCTTGTACATGTACTCGAGACCCAGCAGATCGGCTTCGGCTTCGTCGGCGCGGGTGAATTTCAGAAACGTCATCGGAACCGCGAGTCCCATCGCCTGGTAGATCCCGTATCCGGCCCAACCTCCCATGAAGATCAGGGGAATCGTTCCGAACTGGACGAGCTGTGCCTTGGTCATCTGGCGCGTGGCGTGACGCGCGGCCACGTGCCCGATTTCATGCGCCATTACGCCGGCCATCTCGGCTTCGTTGTCGGCTTTGAGCAGAATCCCGGTGTTCACGAAGAAGAATCCGCCGGGCAGCGCGAACGCGTTCACCTCGTCGGAATCGATCACCTTGATGGTGAACGGCACTTTCGCGTCGGAATTGCGAACCAGATTCTGCCCGATGCGGTTTACATATTCCGCAATGACCGGATCATCCACAATCCGCGCCTGCCGCTCCACTTCCTGAGCCAACTGCTTACCGAGGGCGATCTCCTTCTGGATGGAGTAGAAGTTGACGCCTTTGCCGACATTGCGATTGCCGATCTGGTCTGGATCTTTTTCGGTACTGTCCGCGAAAATCGCGGGCGGCATCATGAGCAGGCACACCACGGTGGTCGCGATGTGCATCCGGAAAAGCTGCTTCATAGAGGGAGGAGGCTCCTGCAGGTATTATAGGCCCGCGGACCGGGCATGTATGTTGTACGCGACAGCGTGAGTCAACGTTACAGGAACTTCATGAAAACGCGATCGACGCGCCCGGCGTTTAACGCTTTTCGCCGTGGATCAGAGCCGGCGCCGAAGCCGTACCAGCTTCTTGCTCGCGGCGCTCTTCGATAGCGACCATCCGCAAGCGCATCTCCTCGTATTCCGAGGTGTTGATGACCCACTCGGCGCGCGTGCCCACGATTGCATTCAGCCGTTTTTCGGTTGCCGCAATACGGGCTGCGGTGATCGGATGATCGCCATACAAGCGCGCTACGCGGCCGGGAGTCTTGCGCTCCGCGCCTTCGATCCGCTCGAAGAAGTCAACGGCAGCCGTTGGATCATATCCACAACGAGCCAGAAATGTGATCCCGAGCTGATCGGCTTGCGCCTCGAACTCGCGCGCGACTTTCTTCAAACCCGGCTCGGCAGCCAACTCGGCGAGCGCTCGCGCCCAACCGCCGCCGAAAAGCACCAACGGGATGGTTCCCAGTTTGGTGAGCTGCTGGACGCTGGCCTGTTCGGTGGAATGCCGCGCCGATACGTGCCCGATCTCGTGCGCGAGCACAAACGCCAACTCCGCTTCGGATTCGGTGAGCCGCAGCATCGCGGTGTTGACATAGATGTGTCCGGCCGGCAGCGTAAACGCGTTCAGTTCTCCGGATTCGATCACCTTTACCGAAACGGGAAACGCCAGATCGGATTCGTGCGCGATCTTTTGCGCAACACGATTGACGTACTCCACCAAGATAGGGTCGTCGGCCAGCTTGACCTGCCGCTCCACCTCGGCCGCCAGCTGCTTACCCAGGGCAGTCTCGCGCTCAAGGCTGTAGAGATTGGCGGCGGCGTTTAAGCGCGCGACTGCGACCACGCCGACTAATAAGGCGGCAATCGCCGTGCGTCGCGCGCTTACCGGAACCGCGGCGTTTCTGCACTTCCTGCTCACTTCTTAACAGGATACGCTTGCCGAAACCGGCCCGGTCATCGCCAAATGTCAAAAATTTGTGAATTGCGCCCGCGGCAATCGGATCAACCCAGCCATCGAGAAAAACAGTTGGTTAACCGACACCCGCCATTATCCTCCTGCCGCGTAAAGAATCAATCGAGTTACATCGCTCTAGTAAAATAAATGTTCCCGCATGAGAACCCAAATATGTCAGTAAGTCCCCGCCGGCGAACCGTCACCGTCGATGTTGGCGGCGTGAAAATCGGCTCCGATCACCCCATCGCCGTTCAGTCGATGACCAACACCGACACGGCAGACGTCACCGGCACGGTCAATCAGATCATGGACCTCGCGAAAGCCGGCTCCGAACTCGTGCGCGTCACGGTCAACACTGAAGAGGCTGCGGCAGCGGTTCCCAAAATCGTCGACACGCTGAACCTTTACGGCGTCCGCGTGCCCATCGTTGGCGACTTCCACTACAACGGCCACATCCTGCTCAAGAAGTATCCGGCCTGCGCGCGTGCGCTGGCCAAATACCGGATCAATCCCGGCAACGTCAACATCGGCAAAAAGCACGACGATAATTTCCGCACCATGATCGAAGCCGCGGTCGAGTATCGCCGGCCGGTCCGCATTGGCGTGAACTGGGGCTCGCTCGATCAATCGCTTCTGACCCGGATGATGGATGAGAACTCGCGCCTGCCCGAACCGAAATCCGCGCGCGACGTAACGATCGATGCCATCGTCGCCAGCGCCCTTCTTTCCGGCGAAGCCGCCGAGCGCCACGGGCTTCCGCGCGATCGCATCATCCTCAGCGCCAAGGTCAGCGGTGTTCAGGACCTGATCGACGTGTATCGCTTGCTCGCCGCGCAGTGCGAGTATCCGCTGCATCTCGGGCTGACCGAAGCGGGTCTGGGCGCCAAGGGAATCGTCGCCACCACGGCCGCGCTTTCCGTGCTGCTGCAGGAAGGCATCGGCGACACCATCCGAACTTCACTCACGCCCATGCCGAATGGCGACCGCACTGAAGAGGTCACCGTCTGCCAGCAGATTCTGCAGTCCCTGGGGATCCGCAGTTTCACCCCGCAGGTCACCGCCTGCCCCGGTTGCGGCCGCACCACCAGCACGTTCTTCCAGGAGATGGCGGATCAGATCCAAACCTACTTGCGCGAGCAGATGCCGGTCTGGCGCGAGAACTTCACCGGCGTTGAAGAGATGAAAGTCGCCGTCATGGGCTGCATCGTGAATGGACCCGGTGAATCGAAACACGCGAACCTGGGCATTTCACTCCCGGGAACATTCGAGGACCCGGTGGCGCCTGTGTACGTCGACGGTAAACTCTTGAAAACATTACGCGGAGACCATATAGTCGCCGAGTTTATCGGCATGCTCGACCGTTACGTGGAGAGCCATTACGCCGCTCAACACGAAGCCGTCTCCATTTAACCGGGATTTCCCGCACACAAACCCCTTCCTACGTTCACAAGTTTGAAACCGCGCGCCCGTTGCGCTGAATCTAAGCGATAGGGGGAGTTTTCGTCCATGCCAAAGGTAACAGCCGCATCATCCGAGTTCACCGTCGTAAACGGCTCGGGCAAGCCCGCCATTCAACCCACTGAAGGGTTTCGCATCGTAAACCGGGTGATCGACTGGGTCACGACCGATCGGATGCAGCTGATCAACATCACCGACCGGATCAACGACATCGTGAAGAAGAGCGGCATTCGCGACGGCATCGTTCATTTGCAATCGCTCCACACCACGGCGTCCGTTTTTCTCAACGAATGGCAGGATGCGCTGTTGCACGATGTTCGCAGCTACCTGGAATCCGTCGTAAACCGGGACGAAAACTGGCGGCATAACGACCCCAACTACTCCGATTGCGAACGCAAGAACGCCGATTCTCACATGCGCGGAATGCTCATGGGGCAGACGCTCAGTCTTCAGGTGCGCAACGCGTCATTGCTCCTGGGTACGTGGCAGAACATCATCTTCGCCGAATTCGATGGCCCGCGCAGCCGGTCCATGTCGGTTCAGATCATGGGTCTGTGACCAAACAAGCGGAAACGATCACCGATTTCTAAATTTTCTCTTTCCAGCTAACTCGCTCAATCTAAACAGGGCGCGCTCGCAATTTCGGCCGCAGCTAACGAAGTCCGTTTCAGAATCAGCTTAGAGAGTCACTTACTTAGAGACTCCCAGGAGCTACATGCGGCTGAAACGCTACTTAGACATCCGGCACGAGATTCAGAGACAACGCGCGGCCATTGGGGTCGCCGATCTGGCCAGTTTCGCGGACCCGAGCGAGTGGACCGAATACAACGCCCTCACCGATTCCGCCCCGGATATCGAGATCTCTCCGCCTGACGACTACGCGCCGGCCAGCGGGGCCGACGAGTATGGCGATCCCGACGAACTGCTCGAAGACTTCGGCGATGGGAGCGACGGGGTCTAGCAGACAGCGTTATCGTGAATGGATGCCGCGTTTGTTTGCGGAACAACCCGTCAAGTTCTCCAAGCTTCCGTCCTTTCGCGCCGAGAACTTTCCGTACTCCGGCCCTTATCCATGGCTGGATCGTCCGGATGCGTTGGAGCGTGTTGACGAAAAGCTGCGTTCCGGCGAGTTAACCCGCGCGCAGGCCGATCAGTGCCGCTATTGGACGGAGAACGGCTACGTCATCCTGCCTGGGCTGATTGAACACACCCTTCTTGACGATGTGTGGCAGGGTTATGAAAAGGCGATTCATTCCGGCCGCATTACCTTGCCGCCGGAAAAGGCCGGAGAGCACGATCCGTATCAGGGCCGCTTCCTCAACCCACATAAAAAGCTTGGCAAGCTTTGCGGAATACTGAAGCACCCGGAACTACTCGCCGCAATTCGCCTGCTGACCGGACGCGAACCGAAGGTGCTCCAGACCATCGCCTCGCATAAAGGGTCGCAACAAGGCGCGCACTCCGATTCGATCCACATGACCACTTATCCACTCGGCTATCTGACAGCCGCGTGGATTGCCTTCGAAGATATCCATCCCGATTCCGGTCCGCTCGTCTACTATCCCGGCAGTCATCGCCTGCCTTACTTATTCAGTAAGGATGTCGGCATCTCGGAAGACGACTTTAAACGCGAAGGCTATCAACCTTACCACAAGCAATATGAGCCGCGCATTCGCCAGGCGGTCGAGGATCATGGCATCGCACCGCATTACTTCCATGCGCGCAAAGGAGACGTTCTTATCTGGCACGCCAACCTGGTGCATGGCGGATCGACGCGCCGTAACTTAGCGCTTTCCCGCAAAGCGCTCGTCGTTCATTTCTTCGTGAAAGGTTCGTTCGTCTATCACGACTTATCGGCGAAGCGATCGTTGAACCAATACCTCGGCACGTGCTTATTGCGCGACGATTCAGGCGAAGTTAGAGTAATAGGCAAAAGCCGCAAGTAACTAACACTTACTTGGAAGCAATTACCGCGGCGTGTTTCACTGGCTGCACGCCATCGCGATTCTTGGCCAGACGCTCCGCAGCTTTCAGCCGCGCCGCTTCACTGATCTTGATGTTATTCACGACTTCCGTGGCTCCGGCGGTGTGCGCCATGCGAGTCGCCGCGCCTTTATGCTGAATCACGTTAGTCTTGCCTTCCCAGGTAACCACGTGATTATGCACATGGACGGTCCAACCCTCGTTGGCCATCTTCGATTTCGCCAGCTTGGTGTGCAGCACGCCTTCCATCTGACTGTCCGTAAGATGTTGATTCTGAATTTGGGTCTTGCCGGACTTGGCCGCCGGGAATGCCTGGTTCCAACCCGCGGACGCGACGAGGAAAACCAGGGCGGAGAAGATACGAAGTTTCATGCGATCTAAGTTGAATATAGCCGAGCTTCCTAGTACTTCCCTGTAACACTCCGTGTCAGCAGAAATACCGCTGTTCGCACCACCGGTGTAAGACAGGAACTGATACACCTCCGGGACGACCAGAAAAAAGAACAATAATGCTGACATGATGACGCCCGTCGCT